>CAJAKT010000310.1 GCA_903940375.1 uncultured bacterium
GTCGGGACCATCCTGGGGATCATGCCGTGGAATTTCCCCTACTACCAGGTGGCCCGGTTCGCCGGCCCGAACCTGGTGCTGGGCAACACCATTCTTCTCAAGCACGCCTCGCAGTGCCCGGAGTCAGCGGCAGCCATCGCGGCGATCTGCGTCGAAGCCGGTGTTCCGTCGGGCGTGTATGCGAACCTCTACGCATCCTTCGCCCAGGTCGCCGACATCATCGCCGCTCCCAGCGTCCGGGGCGTCTCGCTGACCGGTTCGGAGCGCGCCGGTGGTGCGGTCGCGGAGATCGCCGGACGCAACCTGAAGAAGGTCGTCCTTGAGCTCGGCGGCTCGGATCCGTTCATCGTGCTGAGCACGGACGACCTCGATGCAACCGTCGACGCCGCGATCTTCGGTCGGATGGACAACGTGGGCCAGGCCTGCAACGGTGCCAAGCGGTTCATCATCGTGGCGGACCTGTACGACGCATTCCTGGAGCGCTTCACCGAGAAGATGCTCGCACTGCCCACGTCTGCTCCGCTCTCGTCGGCAGGTGCCGCAGCGGGCCTGGCTGAGCAGGTGGACCGGGCCGTGGCCCAGGGCGCGACGCTGGCGACCGCCGGTGAGCGCGAAGGCGCATTCTTCCCGGCCGGCGTCCTCACCGGGCTGACTCCTGACAACGAGGTCTACTACGAGGAGCTGTTCGGTCCGATCGCCCAGGTCTATCGGGCGGCTGACGAGGACGATGCGGTGCGGCTCGCCAACGACACCCCGTTCGGCCTGGGTTCGTACGTCTTCGGCACGGATCAGGAGCAGGCGCTACGCGTCGCCGCTCGTCTCGACACCGGCATGGTCTACATCAACGGAGTCGGCCTGGACTCACCTGAACTGCCATTCGGCGGCACGAAGATCTCCGGCTTCGGACGTGAACTCGGCAGTCTCGGCATTGAGGAGTTCCTCAACAAGAAGCTGATCCGCTCACTCACCTGAGGTAGCAGGGGTCGGCGTCGCGACCCGTTGAACGGCGACTTGTGGGGGGCTGGAGACGGGGTCGAGCCCCCCACAACGCGCCACTCAACGGGGTGGGGGGGCTACTGGTCGCGGAGCAGCCGGCGCAGGATCTTCCCGGAGGCGGACTTCGGGATGGCGTCGGTGATCACGACGTCGCGAATGACCTTGTAGGTCGAGACCCGATCGGTCATGTAGGCCGTGATCTCCTCGGCGGTGACCGACTGGCCCGCCTTGACGACGACGAAGGCGCGCGGGATCTCGCCGGCCTCCACATCGGGTACACCGACCACCGCGGCATCCGCGATGGCTGGGTGCGTCAGCAGCAGTGCTTCGAGCTCGGCGGGAGCGACCTGGAAGCCCTTGTACTTGATCAGCTCCTTGAGGCGGTCGACGATCGATACGAAACCGTCGTCGTCGATCGTGGCGATATCACCGCTGTGCAGCCAGCCATCGCGATCGATGGTGGCGGCGGTGGCCTCAGGATTGTTGAGATAGCCCTTCATCACCTGCGGACCACGCACCCACAGTTCGCCGATGCCTCCGACCCCCTGATCCTCGCCCGTTGCGGGGTCGACGATCCGGCACTCCGTATTGGGAATCGTCACGCCAACCGTCCCAGGCCGGTCGTCGCCCTTCATGGTCGCGTGGCTGACGGGGCTGAGCTCCGTCATGCCGAAGCCCTGTACGACGTCGCAGCCGATGCGGGCGGCTGCCTCGTTCGCGAGCTCGGCGCTGAGTGGGGCAGCCCCCGAGAAGACCTGAGTGAGGCTGCTGATGTCGTACTGGTCGACGAGCGGATGCTTCGCAAGTGCAAGAACAATGGGCGGCACCACGAAGAATCGGCTGATACGCCGTTCCTGGATGATGCTGAGCGCCTGCTCGAGGTCGAAGCGGGGGAGCGTCACGATCGTGGCGCCACGCGACAGGAACTCGTTCATGAGCACCTGCATGCCGTAGATGTGGAAGAACGGCAGCACCGCCAGGACAATCTCGCCGTCGTCCACGGACAGGGCATCCTCGAGCTGGACGAGATTGGCCAGCAGGTTGCGATGCGTGAGCATGACACCCTTGGGGAATCCGGTCGTGCCGGAGGAGTACGGGATGACGACGACGTCATCGGCTACGTCGATCGGCACCTGGGCAATCGGCTGGCCGAACAATGCACTCACGGGGGTGGTGCCGTCGATGGCGTCGCCGATGATGACGATCTCGTCGGTGGGTGTGCCCTCGATGGCCTCCCTCGCCGTCTCGAGGAACATGCCAATGGTGATCAGCAGGGTCGCGCGGGAATCGTTGAGCTGGAACCGGACCTCTTCTGCCGTGTACGTCGGGTTGATGGTGCTGACGGCGACGCCCGCGACAGCGGCGCCGTGGAACACGATGGCGTACTCCGGGATGTTCGGCGCCATCAGGGCGATGGTGTCTCCGCGACCGAGACCGCGGGCCGCCAGGCCGCCGGCGAAGGCGTGGATCATCCCCTTGAGCTGTCCGTAGGTGTACGTGCGGCCGGTCGGTCCGTCGATCAGCGCCGGCCGGTCGGGTACGCGGTCGGCCTCCTGCAGGACGTACTCGGTCAGGGGGATCGCGGGGATGTCGACATCCGGGACGGGGCTGCGGTGGATGATCACAGGCTGCTCCTTCGGGTGAGGTGACAGGAGTCTCACACGGCCAGCCGCGATGCGGGCCCAGTTCGCCCGAGCCGATGGCCATTTCCTGACGAAACGCCGAATGGGGCGGGTCCCGAAGGACCCGCCCCATTCGCTTGCGTGGTGCCGGGTGCTAGTTGCCGCCCTCTGCGAGGGTGACCGAGATCGGGGCGAAGGCATCGCCCGTGGTGTTCAGGCCTTCCGTCGTGAGAGCCGCGTTGGCTGCCTCGGCGTACTGATTGGTGAAGGCCTCGGCCGGAGGAGCAGCCGTGATGATCGTCGCACCTTCGAGGTTCTTGGTGTTCATTGCGACGGTCACGGTCTGATCCCACAGTGCCTGGTCAATGATGCCGACGCCGGCCGGGGACGGCCAGATCAGCTTGTTGACCTCGTTCATCATCCACAGCTGGTGGCTCGCACCGAGCTTCGAGCCGTTAGCGGTGATGATGTCGGCGCACTCCTGCGCGTTGTCACGGCAGTAGATCCAGCCCTGCAGGGATGCCGTCACGAACTTCTGGGTCATGTCCTGGTAGGCCGGATCGGCGAGGCGCTCCTGCGAGGCCCAGATCGCGTCCTGGTACATGGCCACGCCCTCGTCGTTGTAGTTCACGACGTTGAAGTCCTCGGGCTTGTAGAGCTCACCGGTGTCGGGGTTCTTCGCCTCGAGCACCTGTGCGTACTCGTTGTAGGTCATTGCCTCGGCGGCATCGATCTCACCGTTGAGGAGTGCCTGCATGTCGAACTGCTGCTGCACGAGCTCGACATCAGCGGCCGGGTCAAGCCCCGCCTTGGTGACGGCTGCGAAGACCTCGTACTCGTTACCGAAGCCCCAGTTGCCGATCTTCTTGCCCTTGAAGTCGGCCGCGGTCGTGATGTTCTTGTCAGCGAACGACACCTGCAGGGTGCCGGAGCGCTGGAAGACCTGTGCGACGTTGGTGATCAGGGCACCCTGCTCGCGTGATGCGAGTGCCTTGGGCACCCACGAGATCGCGAAGTCGGCGCCGCCCTGGGCGAGGACCGTCTGGGGAACGATGTCGACGCCACCCTCGAGAATGGTGATATCGAGGCACTGGTCCTGGTAGAAGCCCTTGTCCTTTGCTGCGTAGTAGCCACCGAACTGGGCCTGCACGAACCACTGCAGCTGCAGGCTCACGGGGGTCAGCTCCGTGCACTCGGCCGCCGGGGATGCCGAGGCCGCAGCCGAGGCTGCTGCCGAGGACGCGGCGACCGA
>CAJAKT010000311.1 GCA_903940375.1 uncultured bacterium
GACTGCCCGTTGTCGGGCAGTGTCGACGACGCGGTCGGTCAGCTGCAGGGCTTCCTTGCCGGTCTCGATGCGAAGCCGATCACCGGTGGCGACCGCGATCTCAACGAGCCGCTCGCGACCTACGCGGTGCTGTCGAACCTGTACTTCCCGGGCTACGACTACCCCCGCCTGCGCGATGCACTCGCGCAGGCGATGAACACACGTAACCCCAGCCGCATGTTCCAGATTCTTGATGATCGGATCAGCCGCGGACCGGACGGCCGTTACCTCGACAACTCGTCGGACGCCTTCTACGCGGTGACCTGCCTCGACCGTCCGTACACCGGCACCGTCGATGATGTGAAGGCACTGGCCCTCGAGTGGCAGAAGACCGCGCCCACGTTCGGTGAGTCGCTCGCGTGGGGTCTGCTGCCGTGCAAGGACTGGCCGGCCACCACCGAGACCGTCACGCAGACGCGGGCAGCGGGATCCAACCCGATCCTCGTGGTCTCGACGCGCAAGGATCCGGCAACGCCGTACCAGTGGGGTCAGCTCGTCGCCGAGGAGCTCGACAATGCGCGCCTCGTCACCTACGAAGGTGTCGGTCACACCGCCTACGGAGATGGCAACGGCTGCGTTGACGGTGCCGTCGACGAGTACCTGCTGAAGGGGACCCTTCCGAAGAAGGGCCTCATCTGCCAGTGATTCGGCCCCGTACCTTCGCGGCTCTCGCTGTCCTGAGCCTGGCCGCAGCGCTGCTTCAACCGGCTGCCGCGAATGCGGTAACTGCCCCGCCGCAGGGGTCCGTTGCCGTCATCGGTGATTTCGGCTCCGGCACCGATGACGAGCGGAGGGTCGCGGATCTCGTCGCGCGCGCGCACCCCGCAGCCATCGTCACCACCGGCGACAACGTCTATGACGATCTGGGCTACGCGGCGCTCGTCGGCAGCTACTACGGGCCGTGGGCCTCGTCGGGCCACATGATCCCTGCGGTTGGCAACCACGATCACGCGGAAGGCATCCGTGCATTCGACGAGTACTTCCCCCGGTTGCGCGGAAGACACGTGTACTCGGCCGGTGCGGGTGGCATCCGCTTCTTCGTCCTCGACAGCACGACCGCGTTGGCATCGCCGGCCGCACGTGCTCGCCAGCGCTCCTGGCTCGAGCGGTCACTGAAGGCCAGCCCAGCGCGATGGAAGGTCGTCGTGCTCCATCACCCGCCCTACTCCTCGGGCGTGGCGCACGGACCCAGCCCTGCGCTCCGGTGGCCGTACGGGGCCTGGGGGGCCGACCTCGTGCTGTCCGGCCATGAGCACAACTACGAGCGGCTGGTCACCGATGGCAGCACCTTCGTCGTGGACGGTTCCGGCGGGAAGGCGCTGAGGCCGCTGGGCGACGCCGTGCCCGGCTCGCAGGCGCGATTCGATGCCGATTACGGGGCCCTGTTCCTGTCGGCGACGGATAGTGAACTGACGGGGGAGTTCTGGTCGGCGGCGGGGGACCGCATCGATCGGTTCGTGCTGCCACGAGGCGAATTGGCCAGTTAGGTAAGGCTTCGTTAGGTTCGGGGGATGTCCGCTACTGCTGCCGTGCCCGTTCCTGCTGCCCTTGAAGCCGATCCGCGGCGCTGGAAGGCGCTGTTCGTCATCGCCATCGCCCAGCTGATGGTCGTGCTGGACTCGTCGATCGTGAACATCGCCCTGCCGTCGATGCAGGAGGACCTGGGCATCAGCGATGCCAACCGTCAGTGGGTCATCACGGCCTACACCCTCGCCTTCGGCGGGCTGCTCCTGCTCGGCGGGCGCATCGCCGACTATCAGGGCCGCAAGCGGGTGTTCATCATCGGCCTGGCCGGCTTCGCCACGGCGTCCTTCCTCGGCGGCATCTCGACCAGTGCAGAGTTGCTGTTCGCGGCCCGCGCCCTTCAGGGTGTCTTCGCGGCCCTGCTCGCTCCGGCCGCACTGTCGCTGATCAGCGTGACGTTCACCGAGTCTCATGAGCGTGCCAAGGCCTTCGGCGTCTTCGGAGCCATCTCCGGCGGCGGTGCCGCGATCGGCCTCGTGGCCGGCGGCATCCTGACGGAATACGCCTCGTGGCATTGGACACTTCTGGTCAACGTGCCGATCGCGATCCTTGCGATCTTCCTTGCGATCCCGTTCGTGAAGGAGTCCCGTGCGACGGGTGACACCAAGTACGACGTTCCGGGTGCGATCTTCGCCACGGCCGGTCTTGTCTCGTTGGTCTACGGCATCACGCAGGCCAACACCATGGGCTGGAACGGCACCTCGACGCTGTCGTTCATGGGTCTGGGACTTCTCCTGCTGGCGATCTTCCTCTTCATCGAGACGCGTACGACACATCCGTTGCTGCCGCTGCGCATTCTCGCCAACCGCAACCGCGGTGGCGCCTACCTCGCCTCCTTCTTCGTCGGTGTCGGGCTGTTCGCGATGTTCCTGTTCCTCACGTTCTTCTTCCAGGGCGTCCTGGGCTACACACCACTGCAGTCCGGGCTGCTGTTCCTGCCCTTCTCTGCGGGCGTCATCATCAGTGCTGGTGCAGCGAGTCAGCTGCTGCCGCGATTCGGCCCCCGCTGGGTCACTGCATCGGGTTTCGCCCTCGCCATCACCGGCATGATCCTGCTGACGCGCATGACCTCGACGAGCGTCTACGTGAGCGACATCCTGCCCGCGCTGATCATCATCAGCCTCGGCATGGGCCTGGTGTTCGTGCCGCTGTCGGCCGTGTCGTTGTTCGCGATCGGCAATCACGATGCCGGTGTGGCCTCGGCGGTCCTCAACACGAGTCAGCAGATCGGCGGCTCGATCGGCGTGGCGTTCCTGAACACCATCGCTGCATCGGCCACCACCGCTTTCGTCGTGGCCAACAACCTGGACGCCCCGACACCGGACGCACTCGTCGCCGGCTTCACGAAGGGCTTCCTGTGGGGCGCCCTGATCCTTGCCGTCGCCGGCATTATCTGGGTCGTCCTCGTCACGATGACGAAGAAGGACATGGCTGCGAACGACTCACCGACTGCTCACGTCGGCTAGTCGCAGGCGGCCTACTTCACCGTGTAGTTGCGGGTGGTGCTGTAGGCCGACCACTGGTTGGAGATCGCCGGCGCTGAGCCCTTGACGGTGCAGGAGCCCTTCTTGACCAGGCTCAGCTTGTAGTAGCCACCGGTCTTGATCACCTTGCAATACGAACCGCCCTTGGTGACCTTCCACTTCACGGGCTGGTTGACGTTGGTGACGGTTCCCGTGCTGCTGAGCTTGAGCTTCTTGCCCTTGGCGTAGGAACCTGACTTCGGCGCCGAGACGTTGGCGGTCTGGGGCCCGGCAACCGTCTGCACGATGTACTGCTGCGACGTCGGTGCGTACCCGTTGCCGCCGTTCGTGCTGGCGGTCAGGGTGCAGGGTCCGCCCACGCCGTTGACCTTGACGACGTTGCCGGTCAGGCTGCACGGACCGCTGATGCTCAGTACCACGGGTGAGCCGGAGGCCGACGAGGTGCCGAGCGTGACACTTGAGCCGTTGTAGAGGCTCGTGCTCGATCCGGGCGCCCACGCGCCGGCGCTGCCGGCGGGGTTGATCGTGATGACGTCGCCCTTGAGCTGCTGGATCACCTGGACGCTGTTAGATGCATTGCCACCGTTGACGCCGCTGCCACCTGAGTACTTGGCGGCGATGGTGAAGGTGCCGAGCGAGTTCGGCACCCAGGTAACGGCTGCTGCGCCGTTGGCGACCTTCGCGGTGTTCAGGTACTTGCCGTTGACGGAGAAGTCGACGGATCCGGTCGCGTTGGCCGGCGTGATCTTGGCGGTCAGCTGAACGGACGTGTTGACGTAGTTTGTCTGCGGGACGACGAGCGAGACGCTGGATGCTGCAGCGCTCACCTTGATCGAGTCGGTAGCCGTCTTGGACGAGTTGGCGTTGGCGTCGCCGCCGTAGACCGCGTAGACGTAGATGGTGCCGACGGATGCGGACGTCGTGTAGTTGATGCTGCCTCGGCCACTGCCGTCAAGGGTGGTGCTGCCGATGGCCGAGCCGTTGTTGAGGTAGAAGGTGACGCCACCGGTGGGAACGTAGGAGCCGGTGGATGCGCGGACGGTAGCCGTCAGCGGGATGACACTCGATGCGGCGGCGGTGCCCGGGGTGCTGATCGACGAGGCGGTGTTGACGAGGCCGATCTGCGAGACCTGACTGTCGAAGGCCGATGAGCCGTCGCTTGGGTCGAACTCCGCCTGGACAGTGATGGCGCCAGCGTTCGATGGTGTCCACGAGATCCGAGCGGTCGATCCGAGGGAGCCGCCGACTTGCTGGGTGCCGATGGCCTGCCCGTTGGCGGTGAAGATGACGTTGCCGGACGGTGCACCGACGACGTCGGACGACACCGAGGCCGACACGTCCTGTGGAACGCCGACTGTGCCGCGACTGCTGACCGAGACCGTGACGGAGGCATCAGCGCTGGCTGGCGCGGCGATACCGACGAGCATGGCGGTGAACATCGCAACCACTGCTGCGATGGCCACGGCCACCTTGCTGGATCGGGTACCTGCTACTCCTGCGCGCACGGGCCGGTCTCCTTCTTCTCTGGCGAGGTCCAGCAGCTGATCATGGAGCCGTCTGGACGTAAGCGTCGATCTCTGCGAGCACCTTCGCACGAGTTGAGTCCGGGGCGAAGGAGGCTCGCACCGATTCCCTGGCGAGTTCGGCGAGGGCAGCACGGTCCAGGCCGAACACCTCGTGTCCGATGCGGTACTCGTTGTTCAGATCCGTCCCGAACATCCCGGGGTCATCCGTGTTCAGCGTGAGTCGGACTCCGGCTTCACGAAGGATCGGGAATGGGTGCGATGCGAGATCAGGCACGGCCTTGGTGCAGACGTTCGAGGTCGGGCAGATCTCGAGAGCGATGCCCCGCTCGGCCAGAGCGGCCATAAGGGTCGGGTCCTGAGCGGCCGCGAGTCCGTGGCCGACCCGCTTGGCGCCAAGCTGGTCGATAGCCGACCAGACCTGATCCGGACCCACCGTCTCGCCGGCATGGGGAAGGCTCTGCAGGCCGATATCCGTGGCCCGACGGAAGAGGTCGGCGAAGTCACTGCGCGGAACGCCCACCTCCCGGCCGCCGATGCCGAAGCCGATGCTGCCCGCTGGTCGATGCTCGGCCGCCCACGCGAGGGTCCGTTCACCCGAGGGAATGCCGAAGTCACCGTCGATGTCGTAGACCCACGCGATGTCAACCCCTGATGCCGCAAGCACATCGGCTCGTCCGCGTGTGAGTGCATCGGCCAGTTCATCCGGCGCGATCCCGACCTTGAGGTGGCTGTCGGCCGTGACCGTCACTTCGGCATATCGGACGTTGGTGGCGGCGAGATCGCGCCCGAGACCCACGGCGAGTTGGTGGATGTCGTCGCCCGTACGGACCAGGCGTGATGCCGCGACGTAGACGGCGATGAAGTTCGCGAAGTCGGTGAAGCGATAGAACTCCCGCATCGCTGCCTCGTCCTGCGGCAGCCCCTCCTCGGGGTACTTTCGTGAGAGCGCGAGGATGGTCTCCGCTGAGGCCGCACCCTGCATGTGGACGTGGAGCTCCGCCTTGGGCAGGCCGGCGATGAAGTCGGCGATTTCAGTCGATTGGGGCACGTCCGGACCCTACCCATCCACCTTGTAGCATTGGCAGGCTTCCGGCGAAGGCCGCAAGGAACCACGCGGGAAGCGCGCCGCCTTAGCTCAGTGGTAGAGCAACGCACTCGTAATGCGTAGGTCCGGGGTTCAAATCCCCGAGGCGGCCCCACCC
>CAJAKT010000312.1 GCA_903940375.1 uncultured bacterium
GCCGCGTCGTCAGCACGGAGACGGCGACGTGCGCACCGCCGAGGACGACAGCGAGGGCGAGCACCCACAGCACGTCCGGATCCGCGGACGTCACCGCCAGCACGGCACGGCTGAGCCAGAACAGCACCCCGATTCCCGCAAGGACGTGCAGGGCGATGATGGATGCTGGTGCGCGCGTCGAGGTCACGTGCTGAGTATCCGGCATTCCGAGCGCGAGCGGCAGTCGTGACGCGGTGTCTGCCGAGTCGACCTACCGACGGGGCAGACCCAGCGCGCTCGTGAGCTGCGCCTCGGTGATGCCGAGGTTGCTTGCGGCCTTGGCGAGGTTGGGCGGCATCTCGGTTCCGAAGGCTGCGGTCAGCTGGGCCTGGGAGATCCCGAGCGTGGCTGCTGCGGCAGCGAGATCCGGCATCTGTCCCATCGGAGGCATCTGCATGATCTGCTTGCTGTCGACGACTCCGTGGAAGCAGCGGATCGACGACGTGGCATCGGTCGTCCGAGGAAGCACATAGTGGTAGATGCCCTTGGGGAACTCGGGAGTGGGACTCGTGATGCCATTGCACTTGTCGAGTGACTTCACCGGAACCGTCTTGCCCGTGATATCGCGTGGCCCGTAGATCGGGAAGCCGTCAAGGGCGACGCCGATCAGGTGGGAGGGGCCTGACTTGGTATCGACCTGGTCGATGACGCAGGTTGATCCGGCGTGGTAGTGGTAGGTGCCGTCATTCGGTGTCGGATGGCCGCTGCAGTGGTCGACGAACCAGACCTTCGAGCCA
The DNA here is from genome assembly GCA_903940375.1 of uncultured bacterium. Classification (GTDB taxonomy): domain Bacteria; phylum Actinomycetota; class Actinomycetes; order S36-B12; family S36-B12; genus UBA10649. The sequence continues at coordinate 777 of CAJAKT010000312.1, forward strand.
TCGGTGTTCATGAGGGAGAAGTTGCTCGACATGGCAATGGTCTTGCCGTCACCCTCGTAGGGATTGAAGAGGACGGCCCCCGAGATCATCACGCCGATGGAACCCAGGGGAGTGTTGGTGACCTTCGACGTGTACGCAGGCTTCGTGGGAATCGTGAAGGAGAGTGACTGAGCCTTCGTCGGGTCCTTGATGATGTGCGCGGTGGTGGCATCGGGCACGACGACTTGGGCATTGGGGACGGCGTAGTAGGTGTCTCGCTTGTGATTTGGGATGTCGGTCGTTGCCATCACCACCGAATCGCCGCTGTAAGTGGCCTTGATGGCCGGGCCCCACTTGGTGGCCTTCAGGACGGGCTTCGTGTCATTCAGTCCCCGGCCAGCAGCGGTGGAGATCCCTGCGTTCAGAGCGACCACCGAACATGCGAGAGCGATTGCCCCGATCGTCGCTACGGACTTCCATTGCATGTGCGCTCCCGCGTAGTGGCTGGCCCTCCGACACGGTGGGATGTCGAGGAAGTTACCGCGGAAACTAATTGCGATCAAGCTACCGAGGTAAGCGTTGCGTAAGGATGTACGTTTGCCTCATGCGTGAACGGCACGGTGATCCCGAGGAACTGCCGCCCAAGCCGACTCCGGCAATGCTGAGTGCGATGACACGCCCCATGCTCTCTGTCTCAGCGGCGTTGACGCTAGGTAGATCGAGCAACCTGTTCCCTCGCTGGATGAATGTTCGGATTGAGGCGGAGCACGATGTGCCGGCGAACCGCCTGGTGCTGCTGTGGTTGCTGTCTCAAGCTGGTGAACTGCGGATGGGGGTCATCGCCCAGATGCTGGATCTCACACCGAGAGCCATTACTCGGCAGGTCGACGGCCTCGAGCGCGATGGACTCGCTGAGCGACGCACGAGTGAGTCGGATGGCCGGGTGTTCTACGTGGGCCTGACGGACAAGGGTTCGGAACTGGTCTCGCAACTCGAGCCGAACCTGGTCAGCGCCTTCTCCTCCCTCTTCACCTGCCTGGACAAGGCAGAGATGCGGGAGATGATCCGGATCCTGGAGAAACTGACGGACCACATGATGACGCAGATCGAGGCTTCGAGGGCGTGACCTGAGCGAACCTCCTGGCAATCATCTGCGGCTGCCCCTTGTGCCGAGGCCGAACGATTCAAGCCGTCCACGGAGAACCAGGACATCGCGCGCGCCCGCCGCATGGGCCAGCTGAAAACCGTGCAGGTCCATGGCCTGCTCAAGCACGACAGCATCGACGAACGCATCCTGGAGTTCCTCGAGGCCAAGACTGCCGTCCCTGCCCTCATCTGGTCGCGCAACAGCGTTCTGCAGAGAGGAGTATCGAGAGAGTAGCCGCGTGCCTTCTCGGTACAAGGGAGTCTTGATGCGCACTCATGGTCGACCGGTCCCTGCGCTGATCGGCATCGTGGCCGTCAGCCTGGCGCTCTCCATCGGCAACGCTGTGGCCACGACGCGGGCCGTCTCGTTGGTGGTGCGGTCCGAGGCCGGCGTGCCCGTCGCTCCGACGAATCTGATTGCCGACAGCGTGACTGCCACATCGGCACGCATCTCGTGGGCCGCGCCTGCTGGCGCCGGTTCGAGTGACATCACCGGCTACGAGGTGGCCTGGGCGGCCAGTGCCGTGAGCACTCCCGGTACCTCGGTCGTGCTGGCGGGTCTGTTACCGGACACTCGCTACGACGTCATGGTGCGGGCCCGCAATAGCGAGGGCCTGTCGAACGGCACGCTGGTAGCCGTCGTGACCTCCCCGTCGCCCCATGCGCCCGGACCGCCGCGGGATCTCAAGGCCACCGGCCCGACGCCGCGAAGCGTTGCGCTGGACTGGAGTTCGCCCGCGGACGATGGCGGGTTGCCGCTGACCGGCTACCTCGTCCAGTGGCCGGGCCAGGAGGTCGTGGTCACCGACAGCTCAACGCAGGTGACCGGCCTCACGCCCGGGACGGGGTACCGCTTCACGGTGCGTGCCCTGAACGATGCGGGTCGCTCCGATCCGGTCGCCCTCTCCGTTGTCACGGCGGCTGAGCCCGCAACCGACCTCGCCGTGCCCACTCCTCCACGGGACGTGCGCATAACAGCGGCCACGCGATCAACCATGGCCATCGGCTGGTCGGCACCGGCCAGTTCAGGAGCCTCGGCGATCACGGGCTATCTGGTGGAGTGGGGGCCAGGTACATCCATCGTCGTCACCGAGACGAAAGCCGAGATCGTCGGCCTGACCGCAGGGACCAACGTCACCGTGTCGGTGTTCGCGCTCAACGTTGCGGGCCCGTCGTCGGCAACCCGAGTCGCGGGCTACACCGCGATGGCGCCCGTGATCGGGCCGTTGACTCCGGATCCCGTGCAGGACCTGCGCGTGATCTTCCGTGGGAGTTCCACCATCAAGCTGGAGTGGGAGGCCCCAGCGCGAGACGGCGGTGAGCCCATCCTGTTCTACGAGGTGCGCGAGGACGACACCATCGTCATGCAGACGACGGACACCGCCACTTTCGCGATCGTGAAGCAGCTGGAACCGGGAACCTTCCACACCTTCGCGGTCCATGCACGAAACTCGGTCGGACTGTCGGAGCCCGTAGTTGTCACTGCGTGGACGAGCATGGTGCCGATCGACCCGCCGACTGCGCCAGGTGCTCCGCGCGGACTGGCCGTTGCGAGTCGCGATCGCACGACGATGACGATGCGGTGGCAGCCGCCGGAGAGCGATGGCGGATCCGACCTCGTCGGCTACACGGCATCCTGGTACCGGATCTCCAGTGTGGCCAATGAGCCAGGCAAGCGTGACTACTCCTTCTCGATCGGCCCGGGTCCGTCGAACCCGGGCGGGCCAGACGGCGTGACCTCCGTGGTTGTCCAGCCCGATGGCAAGATCCTGGTCGGCGGGTTCTTCGACACCTGGGGTGGCAGGGTCGTCGGAGGAATCGTCCGGCTGAATCGTGACGGCTCGCGCGACGCCGGCTTCGACGCCGGATGGGGCACCGACGGCGGCTCGGTCCAGTCGATCGTCCTGCAGCCGGACGGCAAGATCCTGGTCGGCGGATTCATATACCGCTTCAATGGTGTCCCGGCGCACGGCATCGTCCGCCTCAATCCGGATGGCTCGGTCGACCAGGCCTTCCAGCAAGGTGCAGGCTTCAACGACGCAGTGGTTCAGCTCGCTTTGCAGCCCGACGGCAAGATCATGGCCATCGGCAGTTTCTGGTTGTACGACGGTCAGGATGCCGTCGGCATCGCGCGCTTGCATCCTGATGGCCGGCTCGAC
>CAJAKT010000313.1 GCA_903940375.1 uncultured bacterium
CGCGTGTGCCAGTCGGTCAGTTCATCTGCGATCTGCTGCGGGTCATCCGACGCGTTGCGTGTCCACACCGTCCCGACGATGCGCAGTGGCAGGTCGCCGGCATTGTCGCGGTCGATCAGGTCCTGATAGACGCTCTCGGAGTCACTGCTTCGCGTACCAACAATCGCGCCGGCCTCGAGGTAGGTGGTGATCCCCCACCCCGGCGCCTTCGAGATCGTGAGCTCCTGCGACGCGCGCACGCCGTCACGCCCGTAGACACCCAGTGGGACCGTCACGAGCAGTTGGCCACCCTCGACTGCCCAGCCGTTGGGCGTCCCGTCGGCATCTCGCTTCAAGTACTGCGTGCCCGGAGTCGGATCGGGAGTCTGCGCGGTGATGCCTGCTGCGTCCATGGCGGCCGTGTTGAACCAGAGGTCGTGCGCATCCGCGGAGAACAGGATCATCGGGCGGTCACCCGTGACGGTGTCGAGCCACTCCCTGCGCGGGGCGCCTTCAGCGAACGAGTCCGGCATCCATGCGTAACCGCGCAGCAATCCGTCGGCCGGCCGGCTCTCCACGTATGTGCGGATTACCGCCAGGATCGCCTCCCGCCCGACGACGCCCGACAGGTTCACGCCCATCTTCGAGATCGCGAACGTGGCGAAGTGATCATGTGCATCGACGAAGCCGGGAAGAAGCATCCCGCCCGCGAGATCGATCACCTCGAACGTCTCCGGCAGCACCCCACTCGCACCCGACTCCGTGCCGACGTACGTGATCCGGTCGTCGACCACGACGACCGCCTCGGCTATGGGATTCGCGGCATCCATCGTGCGGATGGCTCCACCACGGAACAGATAGACACTCACGGCTTCAGCCTCGACAACTTAGGAATGGAATTCACGTGACGATCATGGACGATGATGCAGGACGGTGGGCCCTGGCTCGATATCTTCACTCTTGTCACGTGTGGAACGCCAATCGGCCGTACGTGTTGCCGGCCCGCGACATCTTCGCTGAGCCAACCGTCTCGGGAGTGGGGCCATCGAGCGGCACCGTGGTCGGTGACTCGAATGACGTACCGTTCCACATCTGCGTGTCGTAGCAGGGATCCGCGCAAGTGCCGTCGTCGCCGTAGGTGAACCTCAAGTTGGCGACGATGCTTCCATCGGGCAATGTGAACTGCTCGGACCAATACGCCCTGGACATGCTCCACGCGGGGTTCTGCACCTCCATCCGCAGGATGTGCGGCCGACCCGGCCAGACCACGAGGTCGTTGTAGATGGTGGGGTTGCTCTTTCCGGACCATTCGTCGCACACCAGGCTCCCCGGAGGGACATGCATCGCGATGGGAACGGTCAGGTTGTTCTCAATGGTCCACTCAATCGTGATCGAGGACTGCTCGGCAACGAAGCCGCCGCCTGAACCCCACGAGACCGTCACAGGATTCATGTCGCGGCGCACCGTCGTCGATGGCCGTGCAATGCAATTGTCTCTGGGCGCGCGGCAACGGATAACGACCTGGTTACCACCTGTTCGGGGGCGCGATGCGACAACCTACGGCTGTGCCGACGTCGCCAACTTGCGTCGACGTGCACTCAACATGACCAGGGCTGCCGCAATCCCATCTGCCCCCATGAGAAGGAAGGCGCCTGCTCGAATTTGCTCGTTCTGGGCCTTGTTCAGGCTCTGGCCTTCCGCAAGCAGGACTTCGCGGAGGGTCTCCTTTCGGTCAGGCGCCAGAGCGACGATTTCCTCAGAGACCACACCGCTTCGCATGCTCGCCGAGATGGCCGCTGCCTGCGCCGTGGGGATGCCGCGATCGACGAGGTGAGACGTGAGCGAGCGCTCGAACCCGCTGAAGACGATGAGGCCGACAGCAAGTCCGCCGATGACATAGCCGATGTTCGTCACGGCATCCTGAATCGACGACGCGGCATCGGAGCCATCACTGGGTGCGAAGTTGAGGAAGTTCTCCGTCAGCGGACCGACGGCCCCGGTGACGGGGACATTGACGATCACGGCGATGGCGATCACCAACCAGACCGGGGATGTGGGAGTGATGGCAAGGATCAGGATCGCCAGGACCGCCGACGACGCAAGGGCGAGCGTCGCCGACCTACTGGGACCGATACGTGCGGCGAGCGCACCGAACAGGATGCTGCCGCCGATACCAGCGAGCTCGGGCAGGGCCAGCAGCAGCGAGGTCAGGGCTAGTGGCATGTCATATCGATACTGCGTGTAGAGACCGAAGTAGAAGCTGATGTTGACGGTGAAGGCCATGAACACAGCGCCGGCCGCGAGTATCGCACCAGGCGCGCGCAAGGCCCGCACATCCAGGGCGGGGCTGCGCATCTGGCGCAGCAGTGCGACGAGCGCAACGCTCGCGGTGAGGGCGAGTGCCATCGCGACAGTGGGGATGAAGCCACCCTCCTGGACGGTGGCAGCCGCGAGGCAGAACGCCGTCAGGGCCAGGCCCGCCAGGAGAGGAGTGACGAACTCCTGGCGGGTTGGCGGCGCGCTTTCACGTGGAATCGACACCTGCGCAAGGGCGAGCACGGCTGCCGCAATCGCGATCCAGATGAGCGGGACGAAGCGCCATCCGACCGAGTCGCTGAGCGCTGCACTGATCGTCGGGGTGATGATGAACACGGCCGGTGTCAGAGCGCCGAGGGCACCGAACGCCCTCGCTCGGTGGGCTGGCTCCGCGAACGAGACGTTGATGAGCGAGAGGCCAAGCACCGACAGGGTCACGCTGCCCAGCCCGCAAAGGACTCGCCCGGACATGAGCACCAGCACATTGGGGGCGAGCGCCACCACCACGGCTCCGGTGCCGAAGCAGATCGATCCAGCGGTGACCAGCATTCGCCGTCCGTAGCGCACCGCGAGGGCGCCCGCCAGGAACACCGCAATCAATCCGGCCAGATCGGGAAGGAGCGCGAGGCGGTTCGTCTCGTCGGTCGAGAGCGAGAGATCTGCCTGGATCGGAACCAGCATGTACTCGGACGTGGCCTCAGCCACCAGGGCCGTAGCGATCGCAAGGAAGGCGCAGAGAATGAGCAGGCGCCGTCGTGTCATGGGGAACCCACACGGCGCGTCACGGCCCAGCCAATGTCAATACCGAATGTGATCACGCCTTCGCCCTGAGGATGAACATGCCCTAGGACATGCCCCGTGGATTCCACCGATTGATGGACTCGGTCCAGAGCCTTCGGAACGTCTCGACGGGAATCGTGGGCTCCCAGTGGCCGCCCACCTTCGCGTAGAGCTTGGGGTGCAGTAAGTAGGTGGAAGCGGACTGGTCCCACAGGAGTGACTTGTTCCCGTCAACAGTGCTGGCAACCTCCCACGTGCTCAGGTTGCTGAGAAGGGCCGCACGCACGCTTCCGGGAAGTCCGGTCGGGCGGAGGCCCTCCGCCATTGCGAGGTTGGGCGCGTAGGGTTCGGGCCCATCTCGCGGCACGTCCACCCATACCGCGCGCAGTCCCCGCAGCTGCGAGAACGCCGTTTCGCACGCGCTCAGGTCGTATTGGCAGTTGAACGAGATATGGCCCGGACGCTGGGTGGGATCGCCCCTCAGCGGCTTGCTTTGCATCACGACGCTCGTGATCTTGGCTCGGATGCGGGGGCTGTACTTCACGAACGAGGTGAACGCGCCAATGACGAGGACGTCAACGGACGAGCAGTCGCGGACCAGTCGATCAACCGTGCTCGGCAGGCCGCCAGGTGAAGCCGGCGTCCGTGCGTCGGGCATGAGGGGAACCGCGAACAGGTCATTCGCCCGGGCCATGGAGTCACGAATGCTCAGAAGCCACGGCCATTCGCTGGTATCTCGAGTTCCCGGGTAGGACGCACCGACGATGACGGGGATGTCTCGCGACAGGCCTGGCTGACCGAAGACCTTCATGGCCGCACTCGCTGCTTGCGCGGGAAGGGCATAGCCCTCGGTGGTGATGATGGCAGCGACTCTCCGGTTCGCGATCACCTGCGGGATCGCCATCAGATCATCGATATCGAAATCCGTATCGATGAGGACACATGGCTGGCCAGCGCCCGACGCGCCGTCGACCGCATGTGCCGAACTTGCCGGGAACACACCAAGGGCTGAAGCTGCCGCGACGCCAACCGCCAACACCACGGCATTGAGCGCCCCCGAACGGAACTGACTGATCATCACATTGCCCTTCTCCTGGTCAGTTGCGGAACGTCAGGTGGCCGTGTTCGTCGACGAGCGGGGCGAACTCCCTGCCATCGAACATCTGCATGGCGTATCGCCCACTCCCCAGACGGCTCGAGGCGTAGTTCACGCGGCTGCCCCGGCCAGATAACGAGATCGTTGTAGATCGACGGATTACTCGTCCCCGACCACTTCCCACAGTTCCAACTACCCGGAACCACGTGCATCTGAATGGGGACGGTGAGGTTGTCCGTGATGACCCAACTAGCGGTGCCAGACGACTGCTCGGGGCACGCCTCTGGGGGGTGGAGTTCACCGGCTGCTGCGTAGAGGTGCGTCCCCATGCCCTCGATAGTTGCACGATGACCGCACCTCTTCACTACGACAAGGACCCCCGCTTCAGGGGGGGCGCATCCGTTCAGCCATGGATGTGTGTCGTCGAACGTTCCTCGTCGGTGCTGCGGGTGCCGCCGCAGCCGCTCACAGCGCGCAACCGGTCACGTGTCGGCCTAGCCTCAAAGTAGGACGGTGGCAACCGACCGCGGTCCGAGAGGGGCTCGGTAATGCGTTCGACAATGGTCTTCGCCATGACGGTCGGTCTGATCAGTGCCAGCGCAGTCGCGGGACCCGCATTGGCGGAGGACCTGCCCATGGGAAGGTTCCCGCAGACGA
>CAJAKT010000314.1 GCA_903940375.1 uncultured bacterium
ACGCTTGCGCAACCGCACCAGGTCGGCATCGAGGGACCGGCGGGCCGACTGCACAGCCGTCTCACTCACTTCGATGACCAGGCAGCAGGGATCGATTCCGGAATCCTCGACGACGGTGAGGATGCCATCGACCCAGCGGTCATCGGATAGCTCGACCGATGAGACGTTGACCCCGATCTGCATCGCATGGGGTGGCAGTGCAGCCAAGGCCGCGCAGGCCATGCCGAGCACCATCCGGCCCATCGGTCGGATCAGCTGCGATTCCTCAGCCACACGCAGGAAGTCATCGGGAGCGATGAGCCCCTCACGCGGATGCCGCCAGCGCAGCAGCCCTTCGGCCGCGACGGTTCGCCGATCGCACATCGTCACGACGGGCTGGTAGGCGAGTTCGAACTCCTCGGCCTCCAGGGCGAACTGCAGCTCGTCCTCAATTGCCGACCGGCGGACAGCACGCACGACCATGTCGGGGGTGAACACGCGTACTGCCGGACCGTCACCTTGACGCGCCTCAGCAACAGCGATGTCGGCCTCCCGCAGCAGCGTGAGCGCGGTGGCTCCGGACTCGGCCAGGACGGCCGAGGCCACCACGGTCGGCTCGATCCGGCGGCCGACGACGCGGATCTCGGACGAGACACCGTCGACAATGGCCTGCGTGCGTGTGCGCAGGGCCACCTCGGTCACCAGGCCCGGGCACGCAATGCAGAAACCCTTGCCCGAGACCCGACCCGCCTCCTCCGTCGGGAGCAGTCGGTCGGTGATCCGAAGGGCGAACTCGGCGAGTGCTGCGTCGCCTGCCGCCAGACCAGCCGACTCGTTCACGTCGCGGATGTTGTCGAACTCGATGAGGATCAGTCCGAATCCGCTCGCATTCGAATGGTGCATGGCATCGTCCACGAACGCGCAGAGGCCGTGCCGCGACATCATTCCGGTCACGGAGTCGACCGGTTCGCTTCGCCGGGCCCTGGCCGCCGCGTGCATGTCACGCAACCCGACGACGAAGCCCGCGACGTCGGTCCCGGTTGGAGAGATCGGCCGGGCCACACCCGAGAACCAGTGCTCGCCACCGTCGCGCCTTCGCAGCAGCACCTTCTGCGCGACGTCACGGCCAGCCAGCAGGCGGTGCCGATTGGCATCGACCCAGCCGCGGTCCTGGTCATCAGACAGCAGGTTGATGGCAGGCTCGCCGACCAGATCGGCTACCTCCCAGCCGAGATGGTCAGTGACCGACTCGGAAACCCACGCGATATCCAGCCCGCGCGTCACATACACAACATCGGCTTGCTGCAGCATCGCCAATACTTCGGCCGGCAACTGACCGACCACCGCATCGATTCCGCTGAGCTGGACCCCCAGACTCATGTGACCTGAATAACACGGGGTAACACGTCAAGGCAAGCACCGACACTTCCCGTGTCGGGTGTTTGTGCGGGAATCCCTCAGCCCCCGAGGCCCTCCTTGAGGCGCGACAGGGCCCCCGTCAGTTCAGCAGGGATCACCCACACCTTGTTCGCATCGCCCTTCGCCACTTCCGGCAGCGCCTGCAGATAGCGATGGGCCAACTCATTCGGCTGCGGATCCGCCGAGCGCAGGCCTGCGTAGATGGTCTTGACGGCGGATGCCTCGGCCTCTGCGGCGATGACACGTGCCTTGGCCTCGCCCTCCGCGCGAAGCACGGCAGCCTGCGCCTCGCCCTCGGCGCTGAGCACGGCGGACTGCTTCGCGCCCTCGGCCGTCAGGATGGCCGCCTGCTTCTGGCCTTCCGCCGTGAGGATTGCTGCACGGCGTTCGCGTTCCGCCTTGAGCTGCTTCTCCATCGCCTCCTGCACCGACTTCGGCGGATCGATTGCCTTCAGCTCGACGCGGTTGACGCGGATGCCCCACTTGCCTGTCGCCTCGTCGAGCACACCACGCAGTTGGCCATTGATCTGATCACGTGATGTCAGCGCCTCCTCCAGGTCCATCGAGCCGATGACATTGCGCAGCGTGGTGACGGTGAGCTGCTCGATGCCGAGCAGGAAGTTGTTGATCTCGTAGGTGGCCGCCTTGGGTTCCGTCACCTGGAAGTAGATGACGGTGTCAATGGATACGACGAGGTTGTCCTCGGTGATGACGGGCTGGGGTGGGAATGACGCGACCTGTTCACGCATGTCAACGCGCTCGCGGATGCGATCGACGACGGGCAGCAGGATGCTCAGGCCCGGATTGAGAGTGCGCTGATACCGCCCGAGTCGCTCGACGATGGCGGTACTCGCCTGCTTGACGATCACGACCGTCCGCGAGACCAGCAGCAGCGCGAAGAGGACGGCGAGGAGAACCACGCCGAGGGGGACGAGGACATCCATGACTACTCCCTGATGGTTGTTCGGTTCACAGCATCACCGTGGATCGACCGGGTAGACGAGGGCTGTCGCACCATCGATGCGGGTGACGACCACTTCACCACCCTCCGGTACCGGCACGGACGTGACGTCGAGGTCCAGTCGCGCCGACCACACCTCGCCCTTCAGGGTGATGCGGCCATCGTCGCCCGTCACCTCGCTGAGGGCACGTGCCCGACTCCCGGGCAGGGCGTCCACGCCGGTGCGGGTGAGGCCGGACGACTTGCGCAGGTGCTTGAGGGCGAGCGGACGGACGAAGGCGATGCCGGCGACAGAGACCCCGATCCCGACGACGGCCTGCAGCCACAACGGCGCACCGGCGACGGCAGAGATCGCAGCCGTGCCCGCGCCCACGGCGATGAGGCCGAAGGTCAGGTCGACCGTGAAGATCTCAATGCCGACGGCCACGAGGGCCGCGATCATCCAGAGCAATGCGGGCGACATGCGTACCTCCTTCAATCACTGTAGACCGAATTGCCCGAATAGGCCGTCGAGCCGCAGATGCGGAGTATCCTCTCGCTTCATGACGCATATGCGGGTTTCCGAGGCGGCCACCCTGCTCGCGGTGAGCGACGACACCGTCCGCCGCTGGGTCGATGCCGGTCGGCTCATCGCCGGGCCCGCCGGTGCCGGTCCACGGACCGTCGACGCTGCCAGCGTCGCCACTCTGATGGCCGAGCAATCCCTGACGCCGGCCCCGCCGGTCCAGCAGTCTGCGCGCAACCGCTTCCCCGGCATCGTCATCCGCGTCGAGAAGGACGGGGTCATGGCGCTCGTCGAGATCCAGGCCGGACCCCATCGCGTGACGTCCTTGATGAGCCGCGAGTCCGCCGACGAGCTCGGGCTCGCACCCGGTGTCCGAGTCGCCGGGGTCGTCAAGTCCACCAACGTCATCGTCGAGCTTGAGACGCACCAGTGAGGCGTCCCCGCACTGCACTGCTCGCCCTGACGCTCGTCGCCGTCATCCCAGGAGCCTTTGTCGGCACGCAGCCGGTGACCGCGGCAACCGCCGCCCCCACCGGCTCGATCACCGTCTCGGCCGCTGCATCGCTGACCGATGTCTTCCCGGTGATCGCCGCGGCATTCCAGAAGCGGTTCCCCGGGACCACGGTGTCCTTCAACTTCGGTGGCAGTTCAGCCATCGTCGAGCAAGTCAATGCGGGCGCGCCCGTCGATGTGCTGGCCACCGCGTCTGAGCCGACGATGTGGAAGGCAGCCAATGCCGGTCACACCGGCCGGCCGCTGCTGTTCGCGAAGAACACGATGGCGATCGCGATGCCGGCCGGCAACCCCGCTGGTATCACCGGCCTTGCCGACCTATCGCGCAGTGACGTGCTGACAGCGGTGTGTGCCGTCGCCGTGCCGTGCGGCACCGCCGCGAGGGACCTGTTCGCCACGAACGGCATCTCGGTCAGGCCCGTCACGTTCGAGCTCGACGTCCGCGGGGTCCTCGGGAAGGTGATGGCGGACGAGGTCGACGCAGGCATCGTCTACGTCACCGACGTCCGTTCGGCCGGGAGCGCCGTGACATCCGTGGCAATCCCCGCCGATCGGAACGTCACCACGACCTATCCGATCGCCACGGTCACAGACGGCCGCAACCCGGTGACGGCACGTGCATTCGTGGCGTACGTCCGGTACTCACGTTCCGCGCAGGGGATTCTCCGTGCCTACGGATTCGCGAAGCCCTGGTGAGCTCGCGCCGCATCTCTCCGCGACCCGCGTTCCTGATGGTTCCGGGGATAATCGCGCTGGCATTCCTTGTCCTGCCCCTGCTCGCACTGCTGTGGCAGGCACCGTGGGGTGACATCACGTCCATCGTGAGCTCCCCCCTCGCCCTCGACGCACTGAGGCTGTCGCTTGTCACCTCATTGACAGCCACGGCCTTCGCGACCGTCGTCGGCGTCCCGCTCGCGTGGCTGCTGGCGCGCGAGGTCCTGCCCGCAACGCGCCTCGTTCGCGCCCTCGTCATCGTCCCGCTGCTGCTGCCGCCCGTCGTCTCCGGAGTGATGCTGCTGTCCGCGTTTGGCCGGCGCGGATTCGTCGGGCAATACCTCTACTCCGCCTTCGGCATTCAGCTTCCATTCACGACGGCTGGAGTGGTGCTCGCCGAGGCCTTCGTCGCGATGCCCTTCCTCATCATCACCCTCGAGGGGGCCTTCCGGTCACTGGACCGACGCTACGAGGACGCAGCCATCACCCTCGGCGCATCGTCCTGGACCGTGTTCCGGCGAGTGACGGTCCCGCTCATCGCACCGTCACTGCTGGCCGGTGCCGTGCTGTGCTGGGCGCGCGCGCTCGGGGAATTCGGGGCGACGATCACGTTTGCCGGCAACCTGCCCGGTGTCACGCAGACCATGCCGCTGGCCGTGTACAGCGCCCTTGAGTCAGACCGCTCGGCCGCCATCGCCTTGAGCGTCCTGCTGCTCGGCGTATGCGTCGCGGTCCTCGTCGCACTGCGGGGCTACTACCTGAAGGGCGCAAGCGCATGACAATCGCCGTCGATGCGAGCATCACCCGCGGAACCTTCACGGTTACGGTCGCCGCCGAGCTTGAGCCGGGCATGGTGGTGGCCGTGCTGGGACCGAACGGCTCCGGCAAGTCGACCCTGCTGCGCGCCATCGCTGGGCTGCAGCCGATCTCGGCCGGCACCATCCGCATCGACGACGTGGTCGTGGACGATGCCGGACACGTATTCGCACCGCCGCAGGAACGCGCGATCGGTCTGGTTCCGCAGGACTACGCACTCTTTCCGCACCTCACCGTGCGCGACAACGTCGCCTTCGGCCCGCGGTCGCGCGGCGCCGGGCGACGTGCGGCCGCTGACCTTGCCGAAGCCACGCTCGCCAGACTCGGCATCTCGGATCTGACGGATCGCAAGCCCGGCCAGATCTCGGGCGGACAGGCCCAGCGCGTTGCGCTCGCCCGGGCACTCGCCACCGATCCCGCGATCCTCCTGCTCGATGAGCCGCTTGCGGCACTCGATGTGGAGTCGCGCGATGCCGTTCGTGCCGAACTCGACATCCACCTGTCCACGTTCGCGGGATGCACGGTTCTGGTCACGCACGACCCACTCGATGCCCTGCTGCTCGCTGACCGCGTCCTCGTGATCGAGGAGGGTCGGATCGTTCAGGATGGCACTCCCGCGGACCTGGCGCACCAGCCGGCTACGACCTATGTTGCTGCTCTCATGGGGGTGACCCTCCTGCGCGGCAGCGCGCACGACGGCCTCCTGTCGGTGGATGGCGGCGGAGTGCTGCACATCGCGGATGCAGACGTGTCGGGGCGCGTGCAGTGCGTCGTGCGACCCGAGTCCGTCACCCTGCACCGACAGGAACCCGAAGGCAGTGCACGCAACATCTGGCCGGGCACCGTCGGCTCATTGCAGCCATCGCACGATCGCGTCCGGGTACTCATCGACGCAGCCCCAGGCGTCGTCGCCGTCGTCACACCAGCGGCAGTGGCCGAGCTCGGATTGGTCAAGGGCACCCCTATCTGGATGAGCATGAAGGCCGTCGACCTCGCGGTCTACCGGTCACCCGCGCACTAGGGTCGGCGCGTGCCCACGCCGATCTCCGACCTCGTGCACCCCAGCTGGGTCCCGGCGCTGGCACCCCTGCAGCCCGAGTTCACCGAGATCGGCACCTACCTTCGTGCGGAGTCAGCTGCCGGACGCGGATGGGCGCCGGCAGGCGACCGCATCCTGCGCGCGTTCGAGCAACCGCTGGACGATGTCCGCGTCCTCATCGTCGGCCAGGATCCCTACCCGACCCCAGGCCACGCGGTCGGGCTGTCGTTCTCCGTCGCACCGGACGTGCGCCCACTCCCGCGCAGCCTGTCGAACATCTTCCGCGAACTGCACGATGACCTGGACCTCCCTGCCCCGGCCAACGGCGACCTGACGCCATGGACGAAGCACGGTGTCATGCTGCTCAACCGCGTCCTGACGGTGCGGCTCGGCGAGCCCGGCAGCCACCGCGGCATCGGGTGGGAGGCGATCACGGCCGCCGCGATCTCGGCCCTCGTCGCCCGACCGGATGCACCGCTGGTGGCGATCCTGTGGGGTCGCGACGCGCAGACGCTGCAGTCGGACCTGCCCGACGTGCCGATCATCGCGTCACCGCACCCGAGCCCGCTGTCTGCTGATCGGGGCTTCTTCGGCTCCCGGCCGTTCAGCCGCGCGAACGCCCTGCTGGACGAGCTCGGCGCCGCCCCCGTCGACTGGTCCCTGGCCTAGTGCACATCAACCCCATGCCGAGCGGCCCGTTGTGGTTGATTCCGGCCGTCTGAAACCCGCCACAACGGGCCGCTCGGCGGGTACTTCGACTGACTCGACTCGGGTCAGGCGGTGGGGAGCAGGTCGCGACGGACCAGATCCTTATGCACCGCGGCCTCGGCGAAGAAGGAAGCGAACGGAATCGTGCCGGCAATCAGGATCGCGAGCGTGCGCGGCACGCTGTAGCGAACCCGGAACGCGAGATCAACGCCGGTGATCAGGTACAGGAAGTACAGCCACCCGTGCGCGATCCACAAGGCGCTGTAGATACCAGGCTTGCCGCCCTCGGATGAGTAGTTGAGGAACAGATACCCGATCAGCGCCCAGATAGTCGCCGTCGCGAGTACGACACCCGTGACCCATGCCATCACGCGGTAGCGCAGGAACGCACCCTTCATGCCCAGCCTCCCGGTACTTCGTGCGCGTGCGGCGGGTCGGCCCCCGGCCGCTGACAGGTGATGCCCGCGACGGCGATGCCGAATCGCGCAGCGGCCACAACCTTGTCCAGATCGGCCACATCGGCCCGGCCGAGGTCGTTATGCAGCCAGTAGGCGAGGAAGCCGCCGCTGAACGAGTCACCGGCGCCAACGGTGTCGATCACAGGCACGCGCGGCACATCGAGGACGATGTCAGCGCCGGAAGCGATGACGTGTACTGCGTTCGAGCCATCGGTGAACAGCACGACGGCGCCGCAGCTCTGCTGCAGCGCAACCGCGGCTTCGATCATTCCGGTGCCCGGGAACAGGTACTCGAGGTCATCCCCGCTCACCTTGACGATGTCGGCGCGATCAATAACCGCTGCAAGGGACGCCCTCAGCAGATCCAACCGATTGACGCTGGGACGACAGTTCGGGTCGATCATCACGAGCTGGTCATCGTTCGCGGCACCGACGACGGCGATCAACGCAGCTGCCAGCGGCTCCATTACGAGCGCCAGGGTGCCTGCGTGGATGGCCCTCGATGCCCGGTCGACGTGGGCAACGGCCATCTCGGGGGTGACCGTCGCCGCGGATGTCCCGTCGAGCAGGAACCGGTAGGACGCGGCCCCGGACTCGTCGATCTGCGCGATCGCCAGCGTGGTCGGCTCGGGAACCTGCGCACCGAGACCGAGCCGCACGCCGTCACGGTCAAGCAGGCGCATGATCCGCTGCCCGAAGGGGTCGGTCGACACCCCACCAAGGAAGGTCGACGGAACGCCGAGGCGCGCAATGGTCCGGGCCGTATTCAGTGGGCCGCCGCCCACGACGGACGTGACCTCACCTTGTGCGTCAACGATGACGTCGACAAGGGCCTCGCCGATAACAGTGACCATGATGGCCACAGGCTAGTGGACGCCTTCCAGAGCCGCGTGATGCGCGACTGCCCAGTCGGCAAGTGCGGTCACTGGCGGAATCAGGCTCCGGCCGGCGTCGGTCAGCTCGTATTCGACTCGCGGAGGGACCTCGGCGTAGACCGTGC
This sequence comes from uncultured bacterium, assembly GCA_903940375.1. Classification (GTDB taxonomy): domain Bacteria; phylum Actinomycetota; class Actinomycetes; order S36-B12; family S36-B12; genus UBA10649. Next base: position 8,113 of record CAJAKT010000314.1, read on the forward strand.
GCCGGACGAGTCCGTCGGCCTCGAGCTTCCGCAGGGTCAGGGTCAGCATGCGCTGGGAGATCCCCTCTAGGCCCACCTTCAACGCAGTGAAGCGCAGCGGTCCGTGACTCAAGGTCACGATGACCAGCAGGCTCCACTTGTCGCCGATCCGGGCGAAGGCATCGCGGATCACCCGGCAGCGTTCGGCGTCGTGCTCGGGCATCAGTACCGCCATCATGCTCACCTCCCGGAGCCTTGGGCACATCCCTGTGCCTTTTGCGGACCTCCCAATAGTCCACCATAGTATGGCTAGGCACAAGTAGTAACCATTGATCAAACCACTCAAGGAGTCCGATGTCCGTCGCCCTGATCGTCCTCGCCACCCTGCTCGGCCTCGCCGCTGCCGGCTCGGCCTTCGGCAAGCTGAAGCGGGTGCCGGCCGTCGTCGAGTCCATGCACGCGGTCGGCGTCAGCGACGGGCAGATGCGCATCCTCGCCGCCCTCGAACTCCTCGGCGCGGCCGGCCTGCTCGTCGGCATCTGGGTCCCGTTCATCGGCATCGCCGCAGCAGCCTGCCTGGCGCTCTACTTCCTCGGCGCGGTCATCGCGCACATCCGCTCGGCCGAGCCTGCGAAGACCGCAGCCGCCCCGGCCCTGCTGATGGTCCTCGCCATCGCAACCACCGCCCTCGAACTGGCCCGCTAGCCATGGCCGCCTTCACTGACGCGGAGATCGCGTACCTGCGCTCCCAGCCGCTGATGCGCTTCGCCACCGCCTCACTCTCCGGGCGGCCCGACGTCGCCCCCGTCGTCTTCGAACTCGATGGCGACGACATCGTCACCGCCGGCTTCGATATCGCTAAGACCGTGCGCTACAAGAACGTTCAGGCGAACCCACGTGCCACCGTCGTCATCGACGACCTCGCCTCGACCAATCCGTGGTCACCCCGCGGAATCAAGGTGATCGGCTCGTGCATCGTCGAGAGCCATGGTGGCGGAGAGCGATTCCGCATCACCCCGGAAGTGATCATTAGCTGGGCGATCAACGACACGTCTCCGGGGATCCCGGCGATGGAGCGACGAACGGTCGGCTAGGCCGACACCTCGTCATCGCGAACCGACTCGAGCCACAGCCAGCGTGCATAGAGCACGACAGCGAAGATGGCGAAGAACCACCACTGGAACGCGTAGAAGAAGTTCTGAAGCGGGAAGGCCACGTCGCCCGTCTGTGCGGTAGCCAGCACCGGAACGGGTGCGGGCGACGACGACGGCGCCTGCGCCGTCAGCGCGATGTATCCGGGCACGACCTCGACACCCCATGCCGACGCGAGCCGGCCGGACGCGATTGACGCAACGACGCCGTCAGCCACGGCCGCATCCGTATAGAACTGCTCGTCCGGTTGCAGTACTCCCGAGACCGTGACGGCACCGGCCGGCGGCTCGGCACCGGGACTGTCGGACGTCGGCAGCGATCCCCGCAGCACGGCCACGACTCTGCCGTCTGCCAGTTGCAGTCCCGTCACGATCCACACACCGAGCCCGCCTTGGTGCTCCCGGTTGCTGACAGCCACCTGCATCGATGAGACGAATTCACCCGACGCCGTCACGGGTCGGCCGATGATCTCGTTCGGCAGTTCGGCGGAACCGGCAGGCAGGACCTCCTCGACGGGAATCGCCTGCGAGGCCGACGCACGCTCAGCCGCCAGGATGTCCTGCGTTCGGTCCCATTGCCAACGTCCAAGCACGATGGCAGCCGCAATGAGCAGCAGCAGCACCAGCGCCGCGACGATCCCGCGCCCGCTCAGCGCCACGCGCAGCATCGCCTTACTCCTGGGCGGTGTCATCCGCGCCGGGTGCACTGCCCGCAGCCTTGCGCTCGGCCTCACCGCGCGCGATCGCATCCTGGATGACCTGTCGATCCTGGGCCTGCTCGATGCTGTCGCGGCCAGGCGGCAGGTTCGGATCGATCTTCTTCATCTGCTTCGACAGGGACTTCCACAGGAAGTACATCGCGATACCGATAGCGACGACGAATGCCATCGCGATCGGACCAGCGTCGTCGATGAGGGACCTCTGCTGATCGGGGTCGGTGGTCTCGGCAAGCACCCGGGCAACGATGGTGATCATGATGCGTCCTCGCGTAGGCCGGCGAACAGATCGTCCTCCGGCACGGTGGTCTCGACCCGCGTGCGGGCGAGCTGGAAGTCCTCCGTCGGCCACACCTCGCGCTGGAACGCCAACGGAACCGCGAACCACATGCTGTCGGGGTCGATCTGAGTTCGGTGCTGGATCAGGGCACGGTCGCGGTCCTCGAACCAGTCGGCCGCAATCACGCGCGTCGTGACGACGTTCGCATCGTCGGGCCGGTCTTCCCAGTTGGTGAGCCAGTCGTGGTACGGGGAGTCGAGGTCGGCATCGACCATCGCCAAGTGCAGGGCCTCGACCCGCGCCTTGGTGAACTGCTGGTTGTAGTAGACCTTCAGGACGTCCCACGGCTCTCCACCCAGCCCGGGGAATCTCGCCGGATCGGCCGCAGCGTCGATCGCTGCCATCGTCGTCTCGTGGGTGCGAATGTGGTCGGGGTGCGGGTACCCGCCGTTCTCGTCGTAGGTCGTGACGACCTGCGGCCGGAACTCGCGGATCAGTGCCACGAGCGGCTCGATCGTCGCCTCGACCGGAAGGTCCGCGAAGCACCCCGCCGGCAGCGGCGGGAGCGGATCACCCTCGGGGTATCCGGAGTCCTCGAAACCCAGCCACGCGTGCCGGACCCCCAGCACGGCGGCCGCCGCCGCCATCTCCTCACGGCGAACGGCCAGCAGGCCCCGCTCATCCACATCCGCCTGAGCAGCGGCGTTGAGGACGTCGCCGCGCTCTCCCCCGGTGCAGGTGACGACCATGACGTCGACGCCCTCGGATACGTACTTCGCCATCGCAGCCGCGCCCTTGCTGGACTCGTCGTCCGGGTGGGCGTGCACGGCCATCAGTCGAAGGGGGCTGGTCACGGGGATAGTCTCCACCACGTGCCCACACCATTCACCCGGGACCAGCTCAGCCCCGCAATGCAGGAGCGATACGGGCTCAATCGACGACCGGTGGGTCGCTGGATCGGCGTGACCATCCTCACCATCGCCTTCGTGGCCGCCCTTGGCTACGTCTTCGTCGGACTCACCCGCAGCTCCGTCGAGGCGCGCCTCGTGACCTGGGACGACGTGGCTGCGGATCGCGTCAATATCACCTTCCAGGCACGACGCCAGGCCACCGATGAACTGCACTGCGTCCTCCGGGCCCAGGACGAGAAGCGCAACGACGTCGGCTACGCGACAGTCATCGTTCCTCCCGGCGAGCCCGAGATCGTCGTCGACTACTCCCTGCGCACGCTGGCTCCCGCCTACACCGCCGAGTTGCTCGGCTGCGCCGCCGGCGGGCCGCCGAATGTTGCCGCACCCGCATTCCCGCCCGGCGTCGTTCCGCCTGCTCAGCCCTTCTCCTGACGAGCACTCGCGCTTGAGCGCCGTTGGACGTACCGTCATCGGGTGACGTCACTCGCGCCCCCGATTCCTGCCCACCTCCCCACCGACCTCGCGGCCCTGCGCGCGTCCGGCTACCAAGCCAGAAGTGTCAAGGCCGAAATACGCGCGAATCTCATCGACCGCCTGCGCGGCGGGCAGCCATCGTTCCCCGGGATCGTCGGCTTCGAGGACACGGTGGGTCCGCAACTCGAACGCGCACTGCTCGCCGGGCACGATGTCGTGCTCCTCGGTGAGCGCGGGCAGGGAAAGACGCGCCTCATCCGTTCACTGGCCGCGCTCCTGGACGAGTGGATTCCCGTCGTCGACGGTTGCGAGATCAATGACGACCCGACGGCCCCGATCTGTGCCCGCTGCCGCAGGCTCGCCAGCGAGCAGGACGACCGGCTGGCCGTCACCTGGCGGCACCGGAGCGAGCGTTTCGGCGAGAAGCTCGCCACCCCCGACACGTCCGTCGGCGACCTGGTCGGCGACGTCGATCCCGTGAAGGTCGCGGAGGGCCGCAGCCTGGGCGACAGCGAGACGATCCACTACGGGCTCGTGCCCCGCACCAATCGGGGGATCTTCGCGATCAATGAGCTTCCCGACCTGGCTGAGCGCATTCAGGTCGCCCTGCTCAACGTTCTCGAGGAACGCGATATCCAGGTGCGTGGCTACCAGTTGCGCCTTCCGCTCGACCTGCTCGTCGTCGCAAGCGCGAATCCCGAGGACTACACCAACCGCGGTCGCATCATCACGCCGTTGAAGGATCGCTTCGGTGCTGAGATCCGCACGCACTACCCCGTCAGCCTCGATGCAGAGACGGAACTCATCCGGCAGGAGGCGAACATCGAGGCCATCGTCCCGAACCACCTCCTCGATGTCGTCGCTCGTTTCACCCGCGAGGTCCGCGAGTCCCCCGCGGTCGACCAGCGCAGTGGCGTCTCCGCTCGGTTTGCGATCGCCTGCGTCGAGGCCCTCTCCGGTGCCGCGGTGCGACGCGCGGCCCTGAGCGGCGAGGACGATCCGGTCGCGCGCATCGGCGACCTCGCCGGCGTCGTACCGACTCTGCGCGGCAAGGTCGAGTTCGATGTCAGCGAGGAAGGGCAGGAGGAGGAGACCCTGCAGCTCCTGGCCCGTCGAGCGTCAGCCGAGACATGGCGCACGTATCTGGGCGGCGGTGATGCACGTCCGGTCCTCACCGCGCTCGTGGCCTGGTTCGACGAGGGGAACTCCCTCCTGGCTGGCGATGCCATCCCGGCAACGGCCCTCCTCGACGAACTCGGCCCGCTCGACGGACTCGGTCGGCTCGTCAGCAGCCTCGAGCCCGGCATGGCCGAGTCCCCCGGCCTCGTGGCGGCCTGCGTGGAGTTCGCCGTCGAGGGGCTATGGCTGACCCGCCGCATCGACAAGGACTCGATCGGTGGCGTCAGTCGATACGGAGCCTCATGACCGGTTTTCGCTATGGAGCCTTCCACGGCGGCCCTGACCCCCTCGCCGCACCGCCCGATGTCGGGGTGGGTGTCGACGATCTCGCCCAGCGAATCCTCGGCGGTCAGCCAGTCGCCGAGGCATTGCGTGATCTCATGCGCGAGGGGATGCAGGGACGACGCGGTTTGCAGGACATGGCGCAGCGAATCCGCGAGCGCCGACGCGAGCTTGAGAAGTCCGGGCGCATGGACGGATTGCTGGAGGACCTGCGCGAACTTCTGGACGCGGCGGTCGAGGCCGAGCGTGCCGCGCTGTTCCCTGATCCATCGGATGACGCCCGCTTCCGGGAGGCCGTCCTCGACAACGTCCCCGACGACATCGGACGCGCCGTGCAGGAATTGTCGTCCTACGACTGGCGGTCCGAGGAAGCGCGCGGATTGTTCGACCAGATTCGCGAGCGACTGCAACGCGATGTCGTCGACCAGCAGTTCCGCGACCTGACGAAGGGCATCGACAGCATGTCGTCGCCCGAGAGCCGGGCGGCACTGAAGGAGATGATGGCCGACCTCAATGCCCTGCTAGACAAGCACCAGCGCGGCGAAGACGTGGCCGACGACTACAAGGAATTCATCGACAAGCACCGCGACTTCTTCCCCGATGCACCGGAGACAATCGAGGAGTTCATCGACGAACTGGCTCGCCGGTCGGCGGCCATGCAGCGCATGCTGGACTCGATGAGCCCTGAGCAGCGCGCGGAACTGCAGTCGGCGATGGATCAGGCACTGACGGACCTGGACCTGCAGAACGAGATGGCCTCACTGCAGGAGAGCCTGCGCGCCCTTCGCCCCGAGTTCAGCGGCGGACGCTCGTCGATGGATGGTGAGCGACGTCTCGGACTGCCCGAGGCAACAGATGCCCTTGCTGAGCTGGCGGATCTGGAGGGCCTCTCCGATGCGCTGGGCGACGGCTTTGCTCGCGCTGACCTCGACGACATCGACGAGGACGCCGTCGAGCGAGCCCTTGGCCGGCAGGCACGCGACGACCTGGAGGCGCTCCGGACCCTGCAGCGGGAGCTTGAGCGACAGGGCTACCTCGTCAACGACGGCGAGGATCTGCAGCTGACACCGAAGGCCATCCGCCGAATCGGCCGGACCGCGCTCCGGACCGTGTTCGACTCACTCGACGGCACCACGCGCGGAACGCACGCCATCCGACGATCAGGCGCGGCGGGGGAACTCACAGGCACGACGCGGGCCTGGACGTTCGGTGATGAGCAGCCCGTCGATGTCGTCCGCACTCTCCGCAACGCCGTGTCTCGTCGCATGATCGGTGCAGACGACGAGGCGCGCCTGCATGCCGACGACTTCGAGGTGCACGAGACCGAGACCATGACGCGCGCAGCCGTCGCACTGCTGATCGACCAGTCGTACTCCATGGTCGTGAACGACACGTGGCGCGAGGCGAAGACGATGGCGCTCGCCCTGCACACGCTCGCAGCCACGGCCTACCCCCTGGACGCCTTCCAGATCATCTCCTTCGCCAACGTGGCACGCGTCGTGCATCCGCACGAGCTGCCGAACCTGGAGGCGAGCTACGTCCAGGGGACGAACCTGCAGCATGCGCTGATGCTGGCGGGCCAGTTCCTCGATCGACATCCGGGATCGCAGCGCATCGTCATGGTCGTCACCGATGGCGAGCCGACGGCGCACCTGCTGTCGAACGGCGAGGGCTGGTTCACCTGGCCCCCGTCCCAGGAGACGATCACCGAGACGGTGGCCCAGGTCGACCGGATGACGCGCAGACGCGTACCGAACTCCTGGTTCCGACTCGGCGACGACCCCGGCCTGGCTCGATTCCTGGACGGGATGGCCCGTCGCAATGGGGGCCGGGTCCTTGAGGTGGCCGGTGACCGACTCGGTGACTATGTCGTCACCGACTACGTCCGTGCCCGTCGCTCCCGCTGAACGGTTAGCCTTCCCCCTTATGAGCGAGCATCCCATCACGTGGCTGACCCAAGAGGCATTCGACCGTCTGCAGGCGGAACTCGCCGATCGCATGGGTCCGACGCGCAATGAGATCAAGAAGCGCATCGAGGCGGCCCGCGAGGAGGGCGACCTCAAGGAGAACGGCGGCTACCACGCGGCACGTGAGGAGCAGGGCAAGAACGAGGCCCGGGTCCGCCAGCTCAAGCAGCTGCTCGAGCACTCCCGTGTGGGTGTGCCGGACTCCGAGCATGACGAGGTGGCCGCCGGCAAGGTCGTGACCGTGCGCTTCCCGGCCTGGGACGAGGAGGAGACCTTCCTGCTGGGCTCTCGCGAGGAGGCCGCGCATGCCTCGATCGAGGTCTACTCGCCCACGTCACCGCTCGGGGCCGCCGTCAACGGCAAGCGCGTCGGCGACACTGCGACGTACGTCCTGGCCAATGGCAAGGAGATGTCCGTCGACATCCTCAAGGTCGAGGCCTACGGCTCCTGACCCAAACCCCCCTTCCGTTTCTCCCGCAATGCGGGAGAGATGGCGAGGAATCGCCGGAACGCCGGGCTTTCTGGCCGTTTGTCCCGCATTGCGGGAGAAACGGATCGGCGGGGTGGGTGCTGGCTAGGGGGCCTGGGGGTCGGGGGAAAGCACCTGGTAACCGCCATCGGCCAGATGCGCCAGCAGTGACGCGCAGTGCTCCGGCCCGCGGGTCTCGACGTGCACCACGATGTCGACCTCATCGACGCGCAGCCCGGCATCAACCCGATTGTGCTCGACATCGACGACATTGGCATGCATGGCCTGGATGTCATTCAGCAGCCGTGCCAGCGAACCGGGTCGGTCGGGCATGCGCACCACGAGCGTCAGGTAGCGGCCCGCCGATGCCAGGCCGTATCGGATGATCCGCAGCAGCACGAGAGAGTCGACGTTGCCGCCGGACAGCACCACGGCAACCGGCGGTGCGAATGCCTCCGGGTCGGCGAGCACCGCAGCGGCCGCAGCCGCCCCCGCAGGCTCGACGACGAGCTTCGCCCGCTCGAGCAGCAGCAGCACGGCGCGCGAGATCTGCTCCTCGCTGACCGTGACGATCTCGTCGACGTATTCCTGCACGAGTGCGAACGGCACATCACCGGGGCGGCCGACCGCGATGCCATCGGCCATCGTCGACATCGACGCCAGTGGAACCGGGTGTCCCGAAGCAAGCGACGGCGGGTACGCAGCGGCACTCTCAGCCTGGACTCCCACAACGCGCACCGTGGGGTCAATCGACTTGACCGCGAGTGCGACCCCCGCGAGAAGGCCGCCGCCTCCCGTGCACACCACCACTGTCCGAACGCCCGGCAGCTTCTCCATGATCTCGAGTCCGAGCGTGCCCTGACCCGAGATCACATCGGCGTGGTCGAACGGATGGATGAGCACCGCGCCGGTCTCGCGTGAGAACTCCAGCGCCGCTTCAAGCGCCTGATCGATGGAGTCCCCGTGGAATCGCACGTCGGCGCCGTAGCCGAGGGTCGCCTGCACCTTGGGAATCGTCGCCCCATCCGGCATGAACACGGTCGCGTGGACCCCGAGTAGCTGGGCCGCAACCGCGACCCCCTGCGCGTGATTGCCGGCGCTCGCCGCCACCACACCCCGCGCACGTTCCTCGCCCGTCAGTCGCGAGATGCGGTTGTACGCGCCACGGATCTTGAAGGAGCCGGCGCGCTGCAGGTTCTCGGTCACCAGCCGCACCTCGCCGCCGACGAGTCGCTCAAGCCACTGCGCGCCAGCGAGGGGCAGCGTCCGGATCACCCCATCGAGGTTCTCGGCGGCCGCCTCCATGCTGGCGAGCGTCACGTCAGTGGATTCGGGCACCGGATCATCCTGTCACCAGCAGTGCGCCTCAGGTTCCGATTCCCGGACCCTTCCCCGGCAGTTCGGCCTGTTTCGCCAGACGGGCCCTCGAGGCAGCCGAGCGACCGGCGTCGGCAGCTGAGCCCGTGGCACTGCGCACTGCCCCCGCATAACCCGACCAGGACCCACGGGCCTTCGACTCGCGCGCGTGGAAGGACCGGACCTCGACGGCCTTCTGCCGGAGCACGAGCACGCCACCGGACATCTCGTCGCCGTGCCGTGCCGGACGGTCGCGGCTTACCTGCGCCAGGGCATCGTGCCGTGCCTGAGCCAGGCGTTCCGAGATCCGCTCAACGTAGGCGCGGTAGAACGCGGCGCGCGCGGTCTGCGCGGTGTGCGGTCGACGCTGTCGACGTCGGCCTCGACTGGCCGCAGCCATGTACGTCTCACCGACCCAGCCGCGGGATGTCACGTACGCCTGGCTGGCATGAACCATGTGGACGGCCAGCGAGGCGAAGATCGTCTCCACGACATCGAGGTCGGCCGGCATGCCGTAGCCGATCACGTACGTCGAGTTCGACGCCACATCCACCTGTGCATCGTTGGCGTGCGCGACGGCGACGAAGAGCGAGATCAGGTGCGGGTTCGCGCGACGGGCCTTCTCGCCGATCGTGGTCGTGCGCGACTCAGGCTGCTGACGCGCCTCACGCTTCGCGATCCGCGCACGGGCGACCGCGAGGTCGACACTCGCAAGGGTGGCGAGCTGCTGCGCCTTCATCAGGTAGGCATCGGCCTCGGCCTCGTTGTCCGTTCGTTCGGCCTTGGCGAGCAGGGCCGAGATGCGGTCGAGCGTGGCGCTCACGGGCGCACCCCTGCCTGGTCGTATCCCGCACGCAGCAGAAGTGCCGCGGCCTCGCCCATGACGGCGGAGACCAGCACGCACATCGCCGCCTGGAACTCATGCCCGTGCCAGCGACGCGAGCCGGCCGGCACACCGCGACTGCAGGCAAGGTGGTGAGCCACCTCGTGCAGGACGACCGCCTCACGTCCGGCCCAGGCTGATCGAAACGGGATCGCGATCGTCGCTGTCGCGGGCTCATAGTGCGCCTTGAGCTGACCGGATCGTTCGCGTACGGCGACCGGACCGGCCTGCGGGTACTGCGCCCGAACGGATTCGAGGGACGTGACCGCCTCGACATAGGTCTGGACGGAGGCCAGATCACCGAACCGCCGCTGCATGGGGACGTCGATCCGGGAGCCGAAGAAGTCGACGATGCCGCCCCGATCAAGGACCGCCGACCACTGGTCCTCAGCGGCATAGACAGCGGAAGGCGGCATGGTCCGGAGGATAGGCTGACCCAGTGACATGGCCACGGCAGACCTGCCGATGAGCCGCTCCCGTCGGCTCGGCAAGGCCGTCCGACGCACCCCGCTCCTCGCCGGACTGCCCGCTGAAGTAGCCGTCCTCTCGGCTGTCGCGTTCTGCGTGGCCCTGGGCTTCGGCATCCTCGCGCCCGCCCTGCCGGTCTTCGCCCGGACGTTCGACGTCACGGCACTGCAGGCAAGCGCCGTGATCTCCGTCTTCGCTCTCGTCCGGTTCGTCACCTCACCGCTGGCCGGCGCCCTCGTCGATCGTCTCGGCGAGCGCATGGTGATGTCGACCGGGCTGTTCATCGTCGCCCTCTCCAGCGCGGCCGCCGGCTTCTCCCAGACCTACGGGCAGTTACTGGCACTGCGCGGCGTCGGCGGACTGGGCTCCAGCATGTTCACGGTCTCCGCGATGGCGCTGCTCCTGCGGGTTGTCGACTCCGATCAGCGCGGCCGTGCCGCTGGCGCCTTCCAGGGCGGCTTCCTGCTCGGCGGCGTCGCGGGACCGGCAGTGGGCGGCATCGTCGTCGCGTGGTCCATCCGCGCACCCTTCTTCGTGTACGCGATCACCCTGATCGCCGCCGCGGTCGTCGCCCTGGTCTTCATGTCCCGTAGCCACCTGCGCGAGCGCGAGCAGGAGGTGGCGCATGGTGAGGCGGACAAGCTGGAGCAACTCCGCGTGGCGCTGAAGGACCGCGCCTACCAGGCCGCCCTCGGGACCAACCTCGTCACCGGATTCGTGGCGTTCGGCCTTCGGTCGTCCGCGGTCCCCCTGTTCGTCACGGAGGGCCTGGATCGAGGTGCGTCGATGACAGGGATCGGCTTCCTCGTCGCGGCCGCCCTTCAGGCGGTCCTGCTGCTGCCGGCCGGCCGAATGGCGGACACCCAAGGACGCCGCAAGGCGCTGCTCATCGGCACCATCGGCACGACCGTGGGGATGATCATCCTCACGATGTCCGATATCGCCGTAAATGGACTGGGGACTGCCGCGGTGGCAGGCACCGTCCTGTTCCTGCTCGCGATGGCCGTCCAGGGCGTTGCGTCGGCGTTCCTCGGCTCGGCCCCCGCTGCCGTCGTCGGCGACATCATGGCCGGCCGCAAGGGCGGCATCGTGGTGGCCACCTTCCAGATGATGTCGGACGTCGGCGCCGTGGCCGGCCCCCTCGTAGCCGGCGTCCTCATAGACGGGCTCGATTTCGACTGGGCGTTCGCGGCGGGTGCGGCCCTCAGCCTGGTGGCGGTTACATTGGTAGTCCTGATGCCAGAGACTCTCCACCGGAAAAGGACGCCTGCGACCGCATGAATCAGACCGAAACCCCCGGTCGACGACGTGCCCTCGTGACGGCAACGGCAGTCCTCACGGCCCTCGCCACGGTCGCCGGCCTCGGATTCCTCGCGACGACGATCTCCCCGTCCATGGCCTCTACCCCGGACGCGGCGTCGGCCTCAGCAGCTGCCGAACTGGGCCAGCCGGGCCTGTCTCCTGTTCCGCCTTCGACCTCCGCCTCGACCTCGAGCACCGCCTCGGCCGAGCCCAGCGCGGAGGGCGCCCTGGCGGGCACCCCTCTGGCCGGTATCAAGAACGTCGTGTTCGTCCTCGCCGACGACCTGGACTGGGAACTGTTCCGGCAGGTCCCGCGGCTCGCGGCACTGCAGGACGAGGGCATGACGTTCACGAACCACACCGTGACCGACTCGCTGTGCTGCCCGTCCCGCACGTCCATCATGCGCTCGCAGTACATCCACAACCACCTGGTGATCTCGAACACGGCGGCCACCGGCGGGGGCTGGCCGACGTTCCGCAGCCGGGGCGAGCAGTACGACTGCCTGCCGGTGTGGCTGTCCAATGCGGGTGTCTCGACGGCGCTCTTCGGGAAGTACCTGAACGACTACCCGCAGACCCCCCGCTCCGCGCGCTACGTGCCGCCGGGCTGGTCGAAGTGGGCCGTACCGGTTTCGCGCGGGGATTCGTACACCGGCTACAACTACGTCCTCAACGACAACGGGCGACTTCGCGCATATGGCAAGGCCCCATCAGCCTTCCTGAACGATGTCATCACCACCAAGACCACCGACTTCATCCGCACGGCACCCGACGGCTTCTTCGTGACCCTCTCGACCTACAACCCGCACAAGCCGGCTCCGGTCGCGGTTCGGAATCGCGGCACCCACGCCGCCACCGTCGCGCCGCGCAACCCGAGCTACAACAGCGTCGGTGCGAATGAGCCGACCTGGATGCGCGGCTTCGGTGCGCTGCCCATGTGGAAGCAGGAGCACCTGGACCGGCTGTGGCGCAAGCGCGCGCAGTCAGCAGAGTCGGTGGCTGATTCCATCGACGCCATCAAGGCCACCTTGCAGGAGACCGGCCGGGCCGACGACACCCTCATCGTCGTCACATCGGACAACGGCTATCACGTCGGCACGCATCGCCTCTCGAACGGCAAGCGCACGGCCTACCACGAGGACACCGTGGTGCCGATGGTGATCATCGGCCCCGGCGTGACGCCCGGCACCACCATCGAGGCGATGACCTCCACCATCGACCTCGGGCCCACTTTCGCCGCCATCCTCGGTGCATCGGTGCCCGGATGGGTCGACGGACGCTCGCTGACGGACATCGTCGGCACGGGCACCGTTCCCCCGACGTGGCGGAATGCAACGCTCTCGGAGAGCATGGGCATGTCGGGCCCGGAGGACCCCGACTACCAGCCGCAGGCACCGCCGCCCTTCAGCGCGCTCCGCAGCCAGGACTACCTCTTCGTCGTCTACCGAAATGGTGAGCGCGAGCTCTACGACCTGAAGTCAGATCCGTACGAGATGAACAACATCGCGAGTACCGCTGACCCGCGCCTGGTTGCCGGGCTGTACTCGCAGTTGCAGGCACTTCGAGCCTGCACGGGTGACACCTGCCGTACGGCCGATGCGATCGCCCTCGCAGGACCGGTCAGCACACCAGCCCCGAGCAGCTGATCAGTCGTCCGCCGAATGGCGGTTCGTGAAGGCCTCGTTTGCATCGATCAGGTTGCCGAAGATGTGGTCGGCCCCAATGCGCTGATCCACGCCGTACTGCTGCAGGGCAGCGAGGAGCCCCGTATCCACGCGGGCCAGGACCGTCGTGACGTTGTGATGATCGAGGTAGTCGAGCAGCCCGTGCAGCGCATTTCCGGCCGAGTAGTCAATGCTGTCCAGTGACGAAGCATCGAGGATGAGCCACTCCACGGGAACCGGAGCCCCGGCGACCAGGGCCTGGACATCGTCAACGAACCGGTTGGCATTTGCATAGAACAGCTCGGAGTCGTATCTGAAGATGATCAGTCCCGGGGCGCTTTGCGTGCCCGGTGTGCTCGCCCGGTAGGTCAGCTCATGGTCAGGGTCGACGATCACGACGTAGTCCTGCGGCCGATACTGGCGTCGGATGATGTTGAGGATCGAGAAGACGATCGCCAGGATGATGCCCTGCTCGACACCCACGGCGCACACCACGACTGCAGTTGCCACCGCGATGACGAACTCGCCGCGTGCCACGCGCAGGATGCCGCGAAGTCCGGCGATGTCTACGAGATTCACGCCGATGAGGAAGACGATCGCGCCCAGCACGGCCTTCGGCATGTCGGCGAGCAGGCCGGTGAAGAACAGCACAACAAGCAGCACGATGAGTGACATCGTCAGGTTGGCGAGCTGTGTTCGACCCTTCTGCTCATCGAGGATCTCCGTCTTCGTGGGGCTGCCGTTGACGACGAACGTCCCGCTCAGACCGGCCGCGAAGTTCGCGCCTGACAGCCCGACAATGTCCCGATTGATGTCGACCGGCTGGCCGTGCTTCATCGCGAAGCTTCGGGAGGTGGCTGCGCTCTGGGCGATGATCAGGACGAAGCACGAGAAGCCGATGCCCAGCAGGGTGGCCAGATTGTCCGTGACATCGCTCATGCTGATGCCTGCGGGCAGCCCGATCGGCGGGAAGCCGCCCTGAACCTCGCCCACGACGGCGACGCCGTGGGCCTTCGCATCGAGTGCAGCCGAGACGATGATCGACAGCGCGACGGCGATGATGGCGCCCGGCACCTTCGGAAGGAACTTCTTGAACCCCAGGATGATCGCGAGGGTCCCCAGCGCGAACGCGAACGTCGGCCACGACAGGTCCGGAATCGACGTGATCATGTGCCACTGCTGCTCGAACCAGTTGCCTGTGCCCTTCGGGACACCGAGCATGTCCGGGATCTGACCGGAGAAGACCTGCACGCCGACACCGGTGAGGAAGCCGATCAGCACCGACGCACTGAGGAAGTCACCGAGAAAGCCGAGCCGGAAGATACGTGCCAGCACGAGAAGCACACCGCAGATGAGGGCGATGATCGACGTATACGCCAGCCACTGCTGCGATCCCGGCGTCGCACCGGCAATCGCGGCGCCGCCGAGCCCGGCAGCAAGCAGGGCGGCGGTGGCCGAGTCCGCACCGACCACCAGGAGTCGGGATGAACCGAGGAGGACGAAGAGCATGGTCGGGAAGATGACGGTGTACAGGCCTGTGACGATCGGAGTCTGCGAGATCGACGTGTAGCCCATGCACTCCGGGATCGCCACGGCGGCGAGAGTGGCTCCCGCGATGATGTCTGTCGACAACCAGGCCCGGTTATAGCCACGGGCCCACGGCGGCACCAGCTGCTTGATGCTCAACGACACGATGCCCTCCCTCCGGATCTCATCGCAGACGGTACTGCCTGCACATGCTCAGGTCAGGATGTTGATGGCCCGAGCGATCACCAGCGTGGCCAGGATCAGCGACAGCAGGGACTCCATCACGACCATGGCCTTGGCCCATGGCTTCACCGCGGAGACATCCGTCGGACTGAACGCGGTTGCCGTCGCGAACGAGAACGCCAGATAGTCGATGAACTTCGGGTACCAGCCCGGGCTCACGTGATCGGTGTGCTGCATCTCCGGGAAGATGAAGGCCGGAGTCCGCGAGGTCCCACGGGCACGTTCGGCGGCGCCGCCACGGTCCAGGTCCCAGAACCACAGGGCGAAGGCGATGGCGTTGGTGATCCATACCGAGCCACCCGCTGCGAGAAGCTCCCGCGGGGTCTCGAAGGACGCGTTGTCGAGGATGCCCGCCACGAGCATGACCGCGGCGTAGGCGTTAGCCAGGGTGATCAAGGCGATCAGCAGGTCCGTGATGACCCGCGTCCACACGCGCACGCGGTCGATCCGACCGGGGTCGGCGAAGACGAGGATCAGCAGGAAGACCATCGAGACCCACGGCAGCACGTGCGATGACTGCAACCGGAGCTCTGGCGGGAGCAGCGAGTGGAGCACAGCCGCAACGAGAACGGCAGCCGCCATCGGCCAGCGACGCTCACCGCGCTCGTCCGCGCCAGCTGCTTGCTCGTCCGCCACTACGGGGTCGCCAACGCCTGATCGAGATCCTCGATCAGGTCGTCGACGGTCTCGATTCCGACGGACAGGCGCACGAGGTCGGCAGGGACCTCGAGCGGACTGCCCGCAGCAGATGCATGGGTCATCCGCGCCGGGTGCTCGATCAGCGATTCGACCCCGCCGAGTGACTCACCCAGCGTGAAGACACCTGTCCGACCGCACACATCGACAGCCGCCTGCTCACCGGCAGCGACGCGGAAGGAGATCATGCCGCCGAAGTCGCGCATCTGCTTGCGCGCAACATCGTGACCGGGGTGTGATTCGAGCCCCGGCCAGCGAACCTCCGACACTGCAGGGTGTGCGACCAGGAACTCCGCCACGGCGCGGGCATTGGCGCTGTGCCGGTCCATGCGCACGCCGAGCGTCTTGATTCCGCGCAGCACCAACCATGAATCGAACGGCCCGGGCACCGAGCCCATAGCGTTCTGGTGGTAGATCAGCCGCTCGGCAAGGTCTTCATCTGCGGTGACAAGGGCACCGCCGACAACGTCGCTGTGACCCCCGAGGTACTTGGTGGTGCTGTGTGCCACCACATCCGCACCGAGCAGCAGGGGCTGCTGCAGGTACGGCGAGGCGAAGGTGTTGTCGACGACGAGGATCGCACCTGCCGCATGTGCGACGTCTGCGAGCGCAGCGATGTCGGCGATGTTCAGCAGCGGGTTCGTCGGAGTCTCGACCCAGACGACCTTGGTGCGGCCCGGAATGATCGCTGCCGCGACGGCATCCGGATCGGTCAGCGAGGCGGGCGTGTGATCGAGACCCCACGGCGCGGCAACCCTGGCGAACAGGCGGTAGGTGCCGCCGTAGGCATCGTCAGGGATGACGGCATGGTCGCCGGGACGACACACGGCGCGAAGGAGAGTGTCTTCCGCGGCAAGGCCGGAGGCGAAGGCCAGGCCCGTTGCGCCGGGCAGCCCGGGCGCCTCCAGCGATGCCAGGCACTCCTGCAGGGCGGTGCGCGTCGGGTTGGCGCTCCTCGAGTACTCGTATCCCCCGCGCAGGCCACCGACCCCGTCCTGCGCATATGTCGACACCTGGTAGATCGGTGTGACGACCGCGCCCGTCAACGGGTCCGGCTCCTGACCAGCGTGAATCGCCCGAGTTTCGAATCCGTCCATGTCACGTACCCTAGGGCGGTGAACATCTTCAGCCGCGGCGCGTCCCGCATGGTCGCCCCCGAGGGCGCCCTCCCCGGACGCAGCACGGTGCTGCTCCCCCAGCCCGCTCCTCATGCCGTCCTCGGCACGTCGCTCACCGGGCCGTGGCCCGACGGCACCGAGGTCCTTCACCTCGCAATGGGCTGCTTCTGGGGCGCAGAGGAGCTGCTCTGGCGCCTGCCGGGCGTCGTCACCACGAGCGTGGGATACATGGGCGGCTTCACGCCCAACCCCACGTACGAAGAGGTCTGCACCGGGCTCACCGGCCAGACCGAGACGGCTCTTGTCGCCTACGACCCCTCGGCCATCTCCACGTACGAGGTGCTCAAGGCCTTCTGGGAGAACCACGACCCGACTCAGGGCTATCGCCAGGGCAACGATGCCGGCACGCAGTACCGCAGCGCGATCTACTACATGAACGATGGGCAGCGCGATCTCATCGAGCGCACGCGCGATGCCTATGCCGCCGTCATCAGTGCACGCGGCTACCCCGACATCACCACCGAGATCGCGCCGGCCACGTCGACCAGCTACTTCCTTGCTGAGGACTACCACCAGCAGTACCTCTACAAGAATCCCAACGGCTACCGCTGCCACGCCAACACCGGTCTGGCACTGCCTACGCTGTCGTAGAGCCCTCAATCGGAAGGGTGAAGCCGAACGTCGACCCCACACCGATTTCGCTCGTGACGAAGACCGCACCGCCGTGCGCCTCGACGATCGACAGCACGATCGCCAGCCCCAGGCCGCTCCCGCCCCGGACGCGAGTACGCGCATCGTCCGTTCGATACAGCCGTTCGAACACGCGTGCGCGTTCGTCCTCCGTGAGCCCGACTCCCCGATCGGTCACGCGGACACGAACCCCGCGAGCAGAGCCATCGATGCCGACGGCGATCGGCGCCTCAGGCACGGAGTAGCGCATCGCATTGGAGAGAAGGTTGTCCATGACCTGACGAAGTCGCCTGGAATCACCCCTGACGACCGCTGCCTCGTTCGCGAGATCAATGATGAATTCCCGGTCGGGCTCAACAGTCTTCGCGGAGGCCACCGCTTCACCCACGACCTGTCGCAGGTCGAGGTCTTCGAGATCCAGCGGCCGGTGCTCATCAAGCCGAGCAAGCAGCTGGAGATCGTCGACCAGGCCACCCATGCGTGCGGCCTCGTCCTGGATCCGAGCCAGCGCCACCAATGGATCCTCGGCCGCGCCCTGCTCGATCAGTTCCGCGTAGCCACGGATGCTGGTGAGCGGCGTGCGCAACTCATGACCGGCGTCGGCCACGAACTGGCGCATTCGCTCCTCGGAGGCACGGGCCTGACTCTCGGATTCCTGCTGCGCGGCAAAGGAATCCTCAATCCGCGTGACCATGGTGTTGAAGGCCGTCGACAGTTCGTGGACCTCCGCACTGGCCGCGCCATCCTCCGCAGCGCGAACACTCAGGTCGCCCGCAGTGATCTGCTTCGCCGCATCGGCCATGTCGTCCAGCGGGCGCAGACTCCGCCGAACGATGACGTAGCCGACTCCTCCGGCGATGACCACCACCGCCAGCCCGACAAGAACTTGAAGCAGGATGAGCTGCCGCATTGTTGCCTGCATGTCGGCCATCGAGGCCGCTGCAACTGCCCAGCCCTGATCCCCCACCAGCGGCTTGACGAGGACGCGCCACTCCGGTCCGGCGGCCACCGAACCGACGCTGAACGGCTGGCCCTGCAGTGCTGCCAGCTCACTGACTGCGGGTACCGCAGGAGCAGGACCCGAGTCGCTCGCAGACGTGCTCAGCACGACCGGCGCACGGCCGTCGGCATAAAGGAAGGCGAGGTAGAAGCTCGACGGTGGCCGTGGGCCCTGACCCTCCACGGCATTGTCCGGTGGCGGCCCCACGGCCGCCGTCGCGAAGGGCCCCATGCCTCCCGCCAGCTGCTCATCGACCCGGTCGAACCAGAACCCCCGAAGCGCAGTCGTCGCGATCACGCTGAGGATCACGATCCCCAGGGAGAGCAGGACCACGATCACGACGGTGAGCTGCACCCGCAAGCTCCGTCGCGTCACGGCGCCCATCACGTCCGGGCCTTCCGCAGGACGTAGCCGACACCCCGAACGGTGTGGATCAGCGGCGACGCATCCACGTCCACCTTCCGGCGCAGATAGGAGATGTACGACTCGACCACGTTCATCTCACCGCCGAAGTCGTACTGCCAGACGTGGTCGAGGATCTGCGCCTTGCTGACGACTGTCTCGGCGTTCTCGACGAGATACGCGAGCAGACGGAACTCCGTCGGCGAGAGCATGATCTCGCGAGCACCGCGGCTGACCTCGTGGGCAGACTCATCAAGTGTCAGGTCGTCGTACCGCAACACATCGTGGCGTGAGCGCATCTCGTGCTTGCCCGTGCGCTTGAGAACGACACGGATGCGGGCAACCACCTCGCTGAGGCTGAAGGGCTTGACGATGTAGTCGTCGCCTCCGATGGTGAGTCCGGTGACGCGGTCATCCACAGCATCCTTGGCGGTCAGAAAGAGCACCGGGAACTGGTAGCCGTCGGCTCGCAGGCTGCGCACCAGGTCGAAGCCGCTCAGGCCGGGCATCATCACATCGGTGACCATGAGGTCTGGCTTCATCTCCTTGGCAACCCGAAGGGCCGTCGCTCCGTCGAGGCAGGTGACGACCTCAAAGCCGTGGAATCGCAAACTCGCCTGCAGGAGCTCGACGATGTTCGGCTCGTCGTCCACGACCAACAGCCGGGCCTCCGGGGGGTTGATCTGGGTCACAGCACCAGTCTTGCGGGGAAAGCGTGGGGATGGCTGTGGGAACACTGTGAGATTCCTGTGAATCCGGGCGCGGGCAACCTCACAGGTGACCCACACGGCGTTCACAGGGTCGTCACAGGTTCATGGAACATCGTGGCGGCATGAAGCGACGCATCGTGTGGATCAACGTGGGTCTGGCCCTCGTCATCGTGGCGGCCGGCGTCGGCGCCTACTTCCTGCTGTTCGCTCCGAAGGCCGCCGTCGCCACGGGCCGAACGGTCACCGTCCAGACGGGCACGGTCAGTGAGACCGTCACCGCCACCGGGACCGTCGAAACGGCCGGCACGCTGGAGCTCGCCTTCACAAGCGGCGGCACCGTGTCGAGCATCCGGGTGGCCGAGGGCGACACGGTCCGCTCGGGCAAGGCACTCGTCAGCCTCAATAGCTCCGCAGCGCGTCAGTCACTCACCCAGGCACGCGCCTCCTACGTGCAGGCCGTGACGGGTGCCGAGTCGACCACACAGTCCGTCGCCGATGCCACGCAGTCGCTCGCCAGCGCCCGGACTACGGCGAAGCTGAACAAGACTGGCTACGAGCAGGCCGTCGCACAGGCGAAGACCGCCGTGACGGATGCCCAAGAGGCCTGGTCCGACTCCTGCCTCGACCCCGCCGGCACCTGCCCATCTTCGGATGCCTGGTCGCAGTTGCGCGCCGCCGAGGCTGATGTGAGCACCGCCAAGACGGCATATGACCAGGCCGTCCAGAACGCCACACTCGATGAGACGACGAACAATCTCAAGGTGAGCCAGGCGGCCGCCACCGTCACCACCTCGCTGGCCAAGCAGAGCAGCGACTGCTCGACGTACGGTTCGACGTCGAATCAGTGCGTTACCGCAAATACGTCAGTCACCAGCGCCCAGCAGCAGTACGCCCTGGCACTCAACGCCCAGACGGTGGCCACTGCACAGGGACTGCAGAACCTCGCGAACGCGGATACCAGGATCACCACCGCCAACATTGCGCTGCACAAGCTCCAGACCGGGCTGCCCGCACAGGCTGCCGACGGCATCACGGCGGCCCAGGATGGCCTTGAGTCGGCACTGCTCGCCCAGACGAAGGGCCTGGCCAACGATCAGGACCTGATCCGCAAGGCCGAGGAGTCGCTCGCCAGCATCCAGACGACGGCTTCGGCCGTCGACACCGGCAACGGCGCGCAGACGGCCGCGCAGGCCTCGATCGACGTCGCCGAAGCTGGGCTGACCATCGCTCGGCAGGCACTGCTCGACACCACCCTGCACGCACCGGTCGCCGGAACCGTCGCAGCGGTCGATGTCACCGCCGATCAGACGGTGCCGGCCGGCACCACCGTGGTGACCCTTATCCCCCAGGCCGCCTACCAGATTGTTGCCGGCTTCTCGGAGGCCGATGCGACAAAGGTTGCCGTGGGCCAGACCGCGGCCATCACCTTTGATGCGCTGGCCGGCGGCACGGCTGCCGGGACGGTGACGGCTGTCGACATCCTGCCGACAGAGGGGGCGAACGTCACGACCTACGGTGTCACCATCACCCTCGGCGAGGTTCCCGACGGCCTCAGGGCGGGCATGAGCGCGAGCGTCGTCGTCACCACGGCTGAGGCCGCTGACGTGCTCTGGGCACCCACAGCCGCCATCACCACGGCAGGTGGGCAGAGCACCGTGACAGTCCGGGTGAACGGCGTCGACACGGTGACGCCCGTGATCGTCGGGCTTGCCGGAGACTCCGGCACGCAGATCACCAGCGGCGTCGCCGCGGGTGACCAGCTCGTCGTGACGTCCACCGACTCCGGCTCGTCGGACAGCGGCTTCCCGATGGGCGGCATCCCCGGTGGCGGATCCGGTGGCCCACCTGGGGTTGGTGGTGGTCCCCAGTGACCCCTGTCATCTCCCTTCAGCAGATCACGAAGGTGTACGGCGCAGGCGAGACCGAGGTGCAGGCTCTTCGCGGCATCGACCTGACCGTCAACCGCGGCGACTACCTAGCAATCATGGGCGCATCCGGTTCCGGCAAGTCCACGCTGATGAACATCATCGGTGCCCTGGACATCGCTTCGTCCGGCCATTACGAACTCGACGGCATCAACATCGACTCCCTCGATGAATCCGCGCTGTCGATCGTGCGCAATCGGAAGATCGGGTTCATCTTCCAGTCGTTCAACCTCATCCCCCGCACGACCGCCCTCGCCAACGTGGAACTCCCCTTGCTCTACCGCGGCGTGGGACGCCGGGAACGCACAACCCGAGCGACGGCGGCGCTCGGTGCCGTCGGTCTCGCCGACCGCACCCACCACGAGCCGAACGAGCTCTCCGGCGGGCAGCAGCAACGGGTGGCAGTGGCTCGAGCCCTGGTGGCCGAGCCGTCGCTTCTCCTCGCCGATGAGCCCACCGGCAACCTCGACAGCAGGTCGACGTCCGACGTACTGGACCTGATGGACCAGATGCACGCGCAGGGGCGCACGATCGTAATGATCACGCACGAGGACAGCGTCGCCGCCCGTGCCGACCGGATCATCACGCTGATCGACGGCCTCATCTCCAGTGATCATCGGACCACGCGATGAACATCTACGAAACCCTGAGAATCGGGCTGCGCGGGATCGGCGCCAACCGGCTCCGGTCCGGGCTCACGGTGCTCGGCATCCTCATCGGTGTCGCGGCGGTCATCATTCTCGTTGCCGTGGGCAACGGGACGACCCAGTCGGTCACGTCGAATCTCGAGAGCCTCGGAACGAACACGCTCACCGTCCGCCACGGCACGTTCGGTCAGCCCGGTGCGGAGACGCGCACTCAGTTCAAGGACCTCACCGTCGCCGATGCGAAGGCACTCATGGATGCGGACGTCGCACCGGATGTCAAGAGCGCGTCACCCGTCGTCACGTCCCAGTCAACGTGCAGTTACGAGGGGACGACACATGCCACCTCGATCACGGGGACGTGGCCTTCCTACTTCGAGGCATCAAACTCGAAGGTCAGCACCGGCAACTACTTCATCAACGACGACGTGATCAGCGCTCGTCGCAACATCGTCATCGGCCAGACCGTCGTCGATGAGCTGTTCGGCGTGGTCGATCCCGTCGGCAAGCAGATCTACTGCGATGGCACGCCCTTCACCGTTGTCGGCGTGCTCGAGTCCAAGGGCTCCTCGGGCTTCAGTGACGCAGACGACACGGCGATTGCTCCGCTGACGACCGTTCAGAACCACCTCACCGGCTACCGCAGCCTGGACTCGGTGCTGGTTCAGTCCTCATCCTCCGAAGTCATGGACTCTGCCCAGTCCGAGGTCTACTCGATTCTGGATGACCGGCACAGCATCACCGACACCACTGCGCGGGACTACCAGGTTCTGAACCAGGCCACCCTGCTGTCCGCCGTCGAGGAGACGACCTCGCTGCTCACCATCCTGCTCGGCTCCGTCGCCGCCATCAGCCTGCTGGTGGGAGGCATCGGCATCACGAACATCATGCTGGTCACCGTCACGGAGCGGACGCGCGAGATCGGCATCCGCAAGGCAATCGGCGCGAGCAAGGGCGCGATCCTCGGACAGTTCCTCGTTGAGGCCACTGTGCTCTCCGTCATCGGTGGAGCCGCCGGCGTGCTGCTGGCACTGATCGTGACTCGCTTCTCCGTCATGGGCATCACGCCCATCGTCATGCCCGCATCAGTCGCTGCCGCGTTCGGCGTATCGGTCGCCATCGGACTGTTCTTCGGCAGCTACCCAGCCAATCGAGCCGCATCCCTTCGACCGATCGAGGCGTTGAGACATGAGTGACGAGAACCTCACCAACCTGCTGGCCAGGCGCGAGCATGCCCGCCCGAATCGGATCACCTGGGTGCTCCTCACCCTGCTGGTGCTGATGGTCGGCTTCATGGGCGGAGCGGTTGCGACCCAGACGTTCGGCTCCTCGGGCGCGTCAGGCTTCCCCGGGCCCCTGCCCGCGATGCCCGCGGGCCTATCCGCCCCAGGAGGCGGATCGACTCCCGCCGGCATGACGCTGGGAACGGTCAAGCTGGTCGACGGACGCAATCTCTACCTCACCACCGCGGCCGGCGCGACCGTGAAGGTGATCGTGCCCGAGACGGCGTCGGTGACGTCGCAGGCCGACACGGCCCTCACCGACCTCACCAGCGGCGCCACCGTCATCGTGCGAGGGGAGGCGGCCACCGACGGCACCGTCACCGCCACCTCCGTTTCCGAGGGTGGTCTGCCCGGGTCACCGGCACAAGGAGCGAACTGATGCGTACGCACACAGCCATGGCCGCGACGACAGGATCCCTGCTGCTCCTGGTCCTCACCGCCTGCGGCACCAGCGAAGCACCCCCTGCTGCGATCAGCGCCGCACCGGCATCCCTCGCAGCGAGCGGTGTCCCCGGCCCACCCGATATCGGGGCCTACCGCGACTGCATGGCCACCAACGGGGTGACCGTGCCCGACATGGCGCAGGGTCCTCCGCCGAGCGGCCTCCCCGAGGGCATCGACCAGACGACCTTCGACGCGGCCCAGGCCGCTTGCGCGAGCCTGGCTCCCCAAGGGGGACCCGGTTCGGGCGCTGGCTCCGGCACCGGTCCCGGTGACATCGACGCCACCGCGCTGGCCGCCTTCGCGAGCTGCCTCTCCGACCACGACGTGACGCTGGCCAGCGGCGCCGACGCCATCCGTCAGCTCGACCGCACCGACCCGACCGTCAAGGCCGCCATGGATGCCTGCTCCGCACTCCTTCCCGTTCCGACTCGGTCGCCGTAGGCTCGATCACCCGACCAAGGAGCCCCTATGCCTGATGCCTTCGTCAACGGCCAGCCCTGCTGGATGGATATCGCCGTTGCTGACACCGAGCAACGCGACGCACTCATGGAGTTCCTCGGCGGCCTCTTCGGGTGGACCTTCGACATCGGTGGACCTGAGACGGGCTACTACACGATGGCGATGCTCGACGGTCAGCCCGTAGCCGCGCTGATGGCGCAGCCGGAGGGCGTCGGCATGTGGTGCACGTACTTCGCCACCGACGACATCGACGCCTCCGTCGCACGCATCACCGATGCCGGCGGAGAGGTGTTCATGACTCCGATGCAGGTGATGGATGCCGGCACGATGGCCCTGGCCATGGACCCGACAGGAGCAGTGTTCGGACTCTGGCAGGAGGGTGCGTTCGCCGGCTTCGGCTCCTTCTGGCAGCCGAACGCACCGTCCTGGTTCGATCACCAGTCACCCGCGCCAGCTGATGCCTCGTCGTTCTACGCGAAGGTTCTCGACCTCGACCTGACACCCGCTGGCCCGGAAGGCGGCGGCATGCTGGGTCGCGGCGAGTCGATGTACGCGAGCATCTCCGCGTCACCTGGCGAGATGCCGCCGTCATGGAACATCGTCATCGCCGTGCCATCACTGTCGGACGCGGAGCAGAAGGCGCGCGATCTGGGCGCCCGCATCGACATGAGCCGCATGGTCGTACCCGGTGGAGTCGCCTCCGCCATCGCAGACCCGGTCGTCGGGTCGACCCTCATCATCTTCGAGAGCCCCGGCCTGTCCACCAACTAGTCCTGCTCCGCCGAGTGGTCGCTATACGGCCACCAGCGGCGTTCGGGTCATGTCGACGCGCTCCGCGTCCGTCCATCAGCGAGACAGGTAGCCGAGCACGTCCTGACGGGTGACGACGCCGGTGGGCTTGCCGTCATCGACGACGACGACCGCGTCGGCCGACTGCAGTGCATCGACGGCGGCCTGCACCGACTCGCCTGCGCCGACCATCGGCAGCGCCGGAGACATGTGCGCATCGACCTTGTCGGCGAGCTCAGCCCGGCCGTTGAACAGATCGTCGAGCAGCTGACGCTCCAGGACCGAGCCGACGACCTCGGCAGCCATCACCGGCGGCTCGGCTCGAACGACCGGCATCTGCGAGACGCCGTACTCGCGCAGGATGTCGATCGCATCGCGCACGGTCTCGGTGGGATGGGTGTGCACGAACGACGGCAGGCCATCGGACTTGCCGCGCAGGACATCGCCGACGGTAGCTTCACTGTCCGAACGCAGGAAGCCGTAGCGGCTGAGCCAATCGTCGTTGAAGACCTTGGACAGGTAGCCACGGCCGCCATCCGGCAGCAGCACGACGATGACGTCGTCCGGCCCCGCGGTCGCTGCAACCCGCAGTGCCGCCACGACGGCCATGCCGCAGGATCCGCCAACCAGCAGGCCCTCCTCACGTGCCAGCCGACGCGTCATCTCGAACGAGTCCTTGTCGGAGACCGCGATGACCTCGTCGGGAATGGCCGCGTCGTACGTCGTGGGCCAGAAGTCCTCGCCCACGCCCTCGACCAGGTAGGGCCGCCCCGTGCCGCCGGAGTAGACCGAGCCCTCGGGATCCGCCGCGATCACCTGCACCCGACCGTCGCTCATCTCCTTGAGGTACCGCCCCGCGCCGGAGATCGTGCCGCCTGTGCCGGCACCCGCGACGAAGTGCGTGATGCGCCCGTCGGTCTGCTCCCACAGTTCCGGACCCGTCGTCTC
>CAJAKT010000315.1 GCA_903940375.1 uncultured bacterium
CTTCAGCGCCGCGTCGATGGACGGCTCGAGCACGAGGACGGCTTCGGCATCGGTGATCGCATCGGCGATCAGGTCGCGGGATGCGTGCGAGCCGGTTTCCTCGTCGGTCGTCAGCAGCATGCCGACGCCGGAGGTCTCGTTCAGTCCCGCGAGGGCGAGGGCCGCCCAGCCCTGAACGACACCTGCCTTCATGTCGAAGACCCCCGGCCCACGCAGCACCGAGCCATCGTTGGAGAAGGGCAGGCGTGCAAGTGAACCGATGGGCCAGACCGTGTCGAGGTGGCCAAGGAGCAGGACGCGAGGCCGTGCCGGCCCCCATCGCCAGACGGGTCGATCAGCATGGATCTCGACGCGTGCCGGGTCGGGCAGCCAGCCCTCGAAGATCCCGACGGCCTCCTGGGCGACGGCGCGGCAGGCGTCGAGGTCCTCCGTCGGTGACTCGATGGTCACCAGCGCCTCGACCGCGTCGAGCATGGCCGGTAGCAGTTCGTGCGCCTGCTGCGAAAGGGCCGACTGCGGCATGCTCGGTATCCGATCTCGATACGGTGAGGGCGTGAGCAACTCGTCCCCGGAAAGTGACCTGGCGGCAGCCGAGGAGCGAGCGGGCGTGCAGGTGCGCGCCCTGTCCGACCTTAGTGACCTCGACGTGGCCCGTCGGCTGTTCGACGTGGTCTGGCCGGCGGCGGACGGGTCCACGCAGGTCCCGGGCAATCTCATGCGGGCCCTCGTGCATGCCGGCGGGTATGCATCGGCGGCCTACCGCGATGGCGTGCCGATCGCGGCTGCGCTCGCGTTCGCGGGTCGTCATCGGACGGGCGAGGGATGGCACGACCACCTGCACTCGCATATGGCCGCGGTGCTGGACCCGTACCGCGACCAGCACATCGGCACGGCACTGAAGATGCATCAGCGGCTGTGGGCACTCGACCACGGCATCGACACGATCGTCTGGACATTCGACCCGCTGGTCCGTCGCAATGCCCGCTTGAACCTGATCAAGCTGGGGGTCGAGGTCGACGGGTTCGAGGTTGACTTCTACGGCAGCATGGACGACGGCATCAACAGCGGCGACCCGACCGATCGACTGTTCGCCTGGTGGCGGATCGACTCGCCACGGGCGTACGCGGCGGCCGCCGGTCGTCTCGAGCCACTCGATCCGACCGATCTCGTGATTGCCGGCCGGGACGTCCTGGAGATCGAGCTGCCGGACGACATCGTTGCCCTGCGTGCAGTGAACCCCGAGGCGGCAGCGCAGTGGCGCATCGCACTCCGCGAGGCGCTGCTCGCGGCCTTCGGCGATGGGTTTCGCATCATCGGTGTCAGCGGTGCTGGCGGCTACGTACTGGAGAGGGAGCCATGACCATCGAGCTCATCCGGCTGCATCGGCTCAACATCCCGCTCGTGCGGCCGTTCCGGACCAGCTTCGGCACCGAGGTCGTGCGCGATGTGATCATCGTCGAAGCAGTGTCATCGGA
Organism: uncultured bacterium; assembly: GCA_903940375.1. Lineage (GTDB taxonomy): Bacteria > Actinomycetota > Actinomycetes > S36-B12 > S36-B12 > UBA10649. The sequence continues at coordinate 1,476 of CAJAKT010000315.1, forward strand.
CGGCATCCACGGCTGGGGCGAGTGCACCACGATGTCGTGGCCGGGCTACAGCTACGAGTACAGCGACACGGCGATCGACGTGATCACCCGGCACCTGCTTCCTGCGCTCGCGGAGATCGGCGACGACAACGATCCGCTGGCAGTTCGCTCGGCGATGGATGTCGTGCGCGGGCATCCGATGGCCAAGACGGCCCTGTCGACGGCCCTGCTCGACGTGTGGTTGCGCCAGCAGTCGATGTCGTTGGCCACCTACTTCGGTGCTGAGCGCACCCACGTCCCGAGTGGGGTCTCGGTCGGCATCCCCACCTCGGAGTCGGTGTCCGAACTCCTCGACGAGGTGGCGGGCTACATCGACGCGGGCTATCGGCGGATCAAGCTGAAGATCGAGCCGGGCTGGGACCGCGAGCCGGTGGCCGCCGTCCGTGGTCGGTGGCCCGACATCCCCTTGCAGACCGATGCCAATCAGGCCTACCTGCGCTCCGATGCCGATCATCTCGCGTCCTTCGACGAGTTCGGGCTCCTGCTCCATGAGCAGCCGCTGCATGAGGAGGACCTCTACGGCCATGTGCTGCTGTCCGAAGCCTGTGCCACCCCGATCTGCCTGGACGAGTCGATTCATTCCGTCGCATCCGCGGACTCGGCTATTCACTTCGGGGCGACGTCGATCATCAACATCAAGCCGGCGCGGGTCGGCGGCTACATCACGGCAAAGGAGATCCACGACCTGTGCCTGAGCCGCGGTATCCCGGTCTGGTGTGGCGGAATGCTCGAGACGGGGATCGGCCGCGCAGCGAATCTCGCACTCGCCGCTCTCCCCGGCTTCACGCTGCCGGGCGACACGAGTGCGTCGAGCCGCTACTACAAGGTCGATGTCACCGAGCCGTTCGTGCTGCAGGACGGCGGGCTGCCGGTGCCGACCGGACCGGGTATCGGGGTCGACCCGATCCCCGAGGTACTGGCCGATCTGACGGTCTGGTCGCAGGAACTACGACCGGCCTGACGAAGCCGCTGCCTATGGGTGCAGCCAGCTGCGGAGGCGACCGGTGAGCCACGGCACGCCCACCCAGACCATGAAGGGCACGACGATGGCAGTGGTGATCAGTACGCGCAGTGCCACCGGGAGCGACATCAGGTGCGGCACCAGCAGCCAGCTGATGAGCA
>CAJAKT010000316.1 GCA_903940375.1 uncultured bacterium
CCTTGGCGAGGCGCTCCAGCCACCCGGTACGCGCATAATGGGCCGCCAACGCCGGTGAGATGCCGTTCTGGCCGAGCAGGGCCAAGTCCAACGGCTGTTCGTGGGAGACCTCACGAAGCAGCCCATTGATTAGGAAAGTGCTTCCTATGCTAGTCACTTTTGAAGTATAAAGCATTATCTAATCTCTTGGCATCGATGAAGACGAGCATCAGCGGGTGGCGGGCGGGATCAGTATTCGGCGCCGGTGTCGACGACGCGGACCACGCGGTGCCAAGTCGACCCACCTCGGGCTGAGGTTCATGTCGACGAGGAACCTCATGCGGAGATCGGGATCTCGATCTCCTCGACTCGCCAGGCGGCGTACGCGAGGGCCTGCATCACGTCCTGCTCGTCAAGGTACGGGTAGGCGTCCAGGATCTCCGCGATGGACTTTCCCGCTGCGACGAGCCCCACAACGGTGCCGACCGTCACTCGGGTGCCGCCCACGCACGGCTTCCCGCCCATCACGTCGATCGAGCGGGTCACGCGATCAAGTGGCGCCATGCCTGGACGATAGCGCCAGGGGGCGTCACGGGACACCGACGCTGGCGCCGGCATCAACCTCGGCGTTCAGGCGATCCTCATGCTCCTGGCACTGATCGCCATCATCATCACCGTCAAGAAGGACCGTTCCACGGTCATGATCTGTACCGGAGTGATCACCCGCTAGGAAGGAGGTTCACGCGGCCAGAAGCGGCACAGATCCGCGGCCGCCCCCAATCGGGCCATGACCACCTGAGAGCGACTTGCGCTCAGGTGACGACCTGGTGCTTGTGTCACAGGAACCCACCGCAGAGCGTTAACCAGGTAGGAGAAAGACAGCGACCCCACGGTCGCAGCGCGAAAGGGCGAGGAAAGGGCGAGGACCGAACAAAGGAGACGAATCGGACGCATACCGGAGACGCTTATAATGCATCAAATACGTTGCAGCGCAACGACTTTCACGTGGGGCCGCCTCGGGGATTTGAACCCCGGACCTACGCATTACGAGCCGTTCGCTGTCCCTCTAGGGCCACGCCCTTACTCGTGCATGCTCCGGCTTACCCCGACATATTCGGCCATGCCTGCGCCTTGTTCCGGGGCATATCCGGGGCATTTCGAATGCGATCAGCCGAGTCGATGTGAAGCGCCCTGACGCTCCCCAACATCCGTGCCGCTCCAATACTGGGCGCGGCCCTCGGAGCACGGCTGCGGCAGGTGGCGTCATGTACGACGTGGCACCCGTGACTATGCGGGCACGTTGCGGGGGTCGAACCCGAAGGGCAGTTCGAGCCGGTGGGCGCGCATCAGCCGGTCATCGAGCAAGAGGTCTCGAGTGGATCCGTCCGCCACAATGACGCCCCCGGACAGGATCAGCGACCGCGGGCACAGCTCGAGGGCGTAGGGCATGTCATGCGTCACCATGAGTACGGTGATGTCGAGGCTTCGGAGAATGTCTGCGAGCTCGCGGCGGCTGGCGGGATCCAGATTGCTCGACGGCTCATCCAGGACGAGGATCTCGGGTCTCATCGCAAGGACCGTGGCCACCGCGACGCGCCGGCGCTGTCCGAACGACAAGTGGTGGGGCGGCCGATCCGAGAACTCGGCCATTCCCACGAGGTCAAGGGCCTCGTGGACCCGCTCCTCCAGTTCCGCTCCGGCCAAGCCAAGGTTTGCCGGCCCGAACGCGACGTCGTCATGGACGGTCGGCATGAAGAGCTGGTCGTCGGGATCCTGGAATACGACACCGACGCGACGGCGGATCTCGGGATAGTTCTCCTTCTCCACCGGGAGTCCGGCCACTTCGACCGTCCCCACACCTCCGGCGAGGAGGCCGTTCAGGTGGAGCACGAGTGTGGTCTTGCCCGCACCGTTGGGCCCGAGCAGGGCCACTCGCTCACCGCGCTGGATCTCCAGATCGACCCCGAAGAGGGCCTGGTAGCCGTCCGGGTAGGCGAAGGCCAGTCCCGCCACCTTCAGGCTCGCGGTCATCACTGCGTCCACAGCGCTGTGACCGCGACGGCCAGTCCGGCAATCGGAAGGATCATGGCGGTCCACCAGTCGGCCGCAGTCGTGGTCGCGGGCGTGAGTTCGGGCAGTCGTCCCGTGTATCCGCGGCTGAGCATCGCTAAGTGCACCCGCTCACCGCGCTCGTAGGACCGGATGAACAGCGAGCCAGCGGACTGCGCGATCACGGGCCAGGACCGGATCCCCGTGGCCTCGAACCCGCGTGCCTCCCGTGCCAGCTTCATTCGGGACATCTCGTCGCCAACGACGTGTGTGTAGCGGAGCATGAAGCTGGCGATCTGGACGATCAAGGACGGAACCCGCAGGCGGTCCAGTCCGAGAAGGAGATCCCGCGCCGGCGTCGTCGCAGCGAGCAGGATGGAGCAGACCACGCCGAGCGTGCCCTTCACCAGAATGCCCCAGCCCGCCAGGAGGCCAGCCTGGGACAGGGTCAGCCCGAAGACCTCGACCGTCGGCCCGCTGCCGAAGAATGGCATCAGGAGGGCGAACAGCACGAACGGAACCTCGACCAGCATCCGCGGAAGGATCACGTGAGCCGGGATGCGCGCCAGCCGTGCCACCGCGACCAGGAACGCCGCGAAGACCCCGAAGGCCCAGAACTGCGATGGAGGCGTGGCGACGACGGTGAAGATGAAGGCCACCATCGCCACCACCTTCACCTCGGCTGGCAGCCGGTGCACCGGGGTGTGTCGATGGACGTATAACCGCTCGCCCGTGTCGTGTCCGTGCTGGTGGGGACTTGGCACGGTCAGGCGTCGACGGAGTTCGTCGAGGCGGCCGTGTCGTCGCTAGCGGGCTTCTTGCCCTTGCCCAGCCACCAGAACAGCCCGAACGCGACGACGGCCATGACGGCGACGCCAAGGATGCCGGCCAGTCCCACGGAGAGCCGCTCGGACTCGACACCGGCGATGCCGTAGTCGGCCGTGGGGAGACTGGCGTTCGCCGAGTCCTGGGCCGTTTCGATGAATCCCTGGTCCTCTGCGACCTTCTCGAGGCCATCCGGCGAACTGGAGGCGTAGAAGCTCACGAAACCGGCAATGAACAGCGAGACCACGATGCCGACGCCGATGACGACCCACACGCTGCGCTTCATGCCGCGGCCCCCTTCCCGACGGGGTTGACTGTGAGCACCGTCGGCTTGGGCAGCCTGTCGTGCATGCCGTAGACCAAGTCCGGTCGCGTCAGGTAGACGGCCCCGACGGTGAGCGCGGTGATGATGCCCTCGCCGATACCGATGAGGATGTGCACCCCCACCATGGCGAAGGTCACCGTCCCGACGGGAACCGTTCCGGTGCCGCCGATCGCGTACTCCAGGACGAAGGCAAGGGCCGAGACTGGGACGGACACCAAGCCGGCTAGGAAAGCGGCCGTCAGGACGGCTGGCCGGGAATTGCCGGCCATCTTCACAACGAGGCGGAACACGAACCACCCCACCACAGCGGTCACGAGACCCATGTTGATGATGTTCAGACCGATAGCGCTCAATCCCCCGTCGGCGAACAGCAGGCCCTGAACGAGGATGACGACGCTGACCGCGAGGGCCCCCGCGTACGGCCCCACCAGGATGGCCGCAAGCGCGCCGCCGAGCAGATGACCGCTCGTTCCTGCTGCCACAGGGAAGTTGATCATCTGCATCGCGAAGACGAACACAGCGACGAGGCCCGCCATCGGCGCTGTCTTCTCGTCGAGTTGTTTGCGTGCGCCGCGCAGGCAGATGACTATTCCGACGGCGGCTATCACGCCGGCGATCGCGCTGACAGGTGCGTTGATGAACCCGTCAGGGATATGCATAGCGGAGACGTGCATGATGTCCTCCCGGGCCGAGGTCTAAGCTCGATCCGAACCTTATGACCTCATTTCAGTAACTGCAAACTATTCGCAAGAAGTGCCAAGGAGCGGTTTGAGGCTCTCCTGCGGCGACGATGGGCACGGCTTCACCCTCAGTGACGGCCCAGCCCAAAGCCCGCATGCGGGGCGTCCTGGATGATCATCGGCGTTGTCCATCAAGCTCGAGTGCGACAACTCACGCGAGATCTGGACCCGTCGGCGTCAGAGCAAAGGCGATCCCGTCCGACCAATGTTCGCCCAGCCGCTGGACGGCCTAACCGGTACCGGCCTGATCGACGTCGAGACAGCTGAAATGCACAACTGTCGAGGCCCCCAGCGCACAGGGCACGTGCCCGCCAGGGCACAGCCGCCCGTCGCGACGGTCAGCTCGCAGCTGCCACGCCCACGAGCGGCGCTACCGGCTGGGGTGCGGCGCTGCCTGACGTGGTCCGGGTGAGTCGAATGCGTGACACGAAGGTCCCCCATGTCGTTGACACAAGTAGAGGGACTCGGCGAGCCACTCACGGCACCCGGCCGGCCCGGTCCACGTCACGTGCATCAAGGGGGTGGGCTCGGGGGCGAGTTCGGGGGCGAGTCGCGCGGTCGTCAACGAATCGGAGGAATCGTGATCCTGAAGACCAGGCAGGGCAGGTACCGGGTGAAGGTCAAGGACCACGGCGCGATCGTCGCCGACCGGACCTTCACCCGCTGGAACGACGCGCAGGCGTGGGAGGCCGACCGCAAGCGAATGATCGTCACGGGACGGCTCGCCCCCGCGTCGGCCGGCTGCACGCCCCTGGCGCAGGTGTACGCGGCCTGGTGCCAGGTCCGCCCCGACCAGGTCCAGCAACGCACGTGGCAGTCCGACCAGTCCGCTTGGACCAGCCACCTCGCCCGGCGGTTCGGCCGACATCCGGTCGGGTCGATCACCAACAGCGACGTCCAGTCGTTCGCACACGATCTGCACGCCGACCGCTGCACGGGCACGGTGCGCCGAGTCGTCGCGACGCTGATCGCGCTACTCGACTTCGCCGTGGACCACCGCTGGATCGAGGCCAACCCCGCCCGAACCCAACTGGCCCTCGGCCACCACCCGCACGGGCGCCCGCGGAAGGTGACCCTGGACCCCGCGGAACTCCTTGCCGTGTGGGCAGATCAGCGCCGGTTCTCCCTGTGGGCGGACGTGACGTTGTTCCTCGGGCTGACCGGACTGCGCTGGGGCGAGTTCGTCGCGCTGCGGCCCTGCGACATCCTCACGACCGCGACCGGCGGGCCCATGGTGCATGTGGTGCGCAGCATCGTGCGCGCCCGCGGCGAGGGCGCGCCGATAGTGAAAACGACGAAGTCCGGTGCCGACCGGCTCGTCCCACTGACCCACCTCGCTGCGGGCCTTGCCCAAGCGTGGGCGAACGGCAAGGAGAGGGACGCGCTGCTGGTCCCCGGACCCGACGGCCAGCCGCTGCGGCCATCTACGTTCCGCCGGCAGGTCCACTGGGTCCGGACCGTCCCAGCCGGATTCCGGATCCACGACCTGCGGCACACCTGCGCCACGAACCTGCTCACCAACGGCGCAGACATCCTCGGCGTCCAGGGGATCCTCGGCCACGCCAGCCCCGACACCACCCTGCGCTACTACGGCCACCTCACCGGCACCGAACACCTCCGGGCGGCCATGAACCATTACGAGGCGCCCCTCACGGCAGGGGGTCAGGCCCTCGGGGGCGCCTTGGGGGCGACCAGGCCCCCTCCACGGACACCGCATAGCGCGAAGGAGCGCCGCAGATCACAGCAATAGCAACGACTTTCCCTTAGGGCCGCCTCGGGGATTTGAACCCCGGACCTACGCATTACGAGTGCGTTGCTCTACCACTGAGCTAAGGCGGCGCGCTTCCCGCGTGGTTCCTTGCGGCCTTCGCCGGAAGCCTGCCAA
>CAJAKT010000317.1 GCA_903940375.1 uncultured bacterium
ATGCCGATGGCGGGGTCTCTTTGCTCGCCTCCTGTCATCGGCGTTCGCTGGAAGTAGCAGACGCACTGGGCGTGAGCACGATCGCATTCCCGGCGATCTCCTGCGGTGTCTACGGCTGGTCGGTCGACGATGCTGCACCCGTGGCGGTTGCCGCGGTGCGCGAGTTCGCTGCAGCGCACCCCGATTCAAATATCGAACTAGTGCGCTTCGTGCTGTCCAACGCGGACGCGCTCGCGGTGTTCGAGGCCGCCTGCTCAGCCCTCGAGTGAGATCCGGATCCGCCGAAAGCCCTTGCCCTTGCTCTCTACCTTGAGAACCCGCATCTGACCGACCTGACGCGTAGACGCGACATGCGTTCCGCCGTCGGCCTGGACGTCGAGTCCTGCGATATCAACGATGCGGACGATCTCGATACCTGGAGGCAGCAGGTTTGTTGCGGTGCGGATCACGTCGGGGATCGCGAAGGCCTCGTCGCGACTGAGCTCGTACGCCTGGATGGCGCGGTCGGCCTCGACCTCGGTGTTGCATGAGGCCTCGATGGCCTCCTTGAAGCCCGCCGGGATCTCGTCGAGGGCGAAGTCGAGTCGGCCGCTGAGCGGGTCCATGTTCGAGCCGGTGACGAGCGCACCGAAGTCGCGGAAGACGACGCCGGAGAGCAGGTGCAGTCCGGAGTGCGTGCGCATCAGTGCCGTTCGTCGGTCATCCTCGATCGCGCCGCGCACCGCGGTGCCGACCGGCGGCAGCGGATCGCCCTCTGCAGGGACGAGGTACAGGTCGTCGCCACGACGCACGTCGACGATGCGGGTCTGGACGCCGCCCCACAACAGGACGCCATGGTCCGGCGGCTGGCCCCCGCCGCCCGGATAGAAGGCCGATGTGTCGAGCACGATCCCCAGTTCGGGGTCGGCCGCAAGAACCGTCGCATCCCACTCGCGCAGGGTCGAGTCGACGAGCTCAAGACGGTGCGTGCGGCCGGGAGCCGACACCGGCTACTTCTTGCCCTGGGCAGCGACCGCCGCCGCAGCGGTGGCCGCAGCCTCGGGATCGAGGTACTCGCCACCTGGGACGACCGGCTTGAGGTTCTCGTCGAGGCGGTACACCAGCGGAATCCCGGTGGGGATGTTCAGGCCGGCGATGTCATCGTCCGAGATGCCATCGAGGTGCTTCACCAGCGCGCGGAGTGAGTTGCCATGCGCGGCGACGAGGACCGTCTTCCCCGCGCGCAGATCCTCGGCGACGATGACGTCCTGCCAGTAGGGGATCAGTCGTGTGACGACATCCGCCAGGCACTCGGTCGCCGGCCGCGCCTCGGGCGGCAGCGCGGCGTAGCGGGCATCGTGGGTCTGCGCCCACGGATCCTCGGGATCGATGGGCGGCGGCGGCACGTCGTACGAGCGTCGCCAGAGCATGAACTGCTCCTCGCCGTACTGCTCGAGGGTCTCTTTCTTGTTCTTGCCCTGCAGCGCCCCGTAGTGCCGCTCGTTGAGGCGCCAGTTGCGGACAACGGGCAGCCACATGCGGTCACATGCCTCGAGGGAGATCTGCGCGGTCTTGATGGCCCGCTTGAGGAGTGACGTGTGCACGACGTCCGGGAGCAGTCCCGCCTCGGCTAGGAGCTCACCGCCTCGGCGTGCCTCGGCCATGCCCTTCTCCGACAGGTCGACATCGACCCACCCGGTGAACAGGTTCTTGGCGTTCCACTCGCTCTCGCCATGGCGGAGCAGGATCAGGGTGTACGGGGCCGTCGCGTTCGTCATGGCCCCATCCTGCCGCATGCGTCAGGCGGATTCCGGTCCTGTGCCGAGTGCTCCGTCGGGCGGCACCTCTGCCAGATGCGCGAAGGCCGCGAGATTGGCGGTCGACTCACCGCGGGACACCCGCCATTGCCATTCGCGGCGGATGGCGGAGGCGAAGCCGAGCTCCAGAATCGTGTTGAACGAACCGTCGGCGTACTCCAGCACGGAGCCCATCAGCCGGTCGAGCTCGTCTGCCGTGACGGATGCGAGCGGCAGCCGGCCGACCAGGTAGATGTCACCGAGATGGTCCACGGCGAAGGCGAGGGCGTACATCCGCTGGTTTCGCTCGAGCAGCCAGCGAAAGACCCCCACGTGGTTCTCGTCGGGGTTGCGTGCGACGAAGGCATTGATCGTGAGCGCGTGCTCGCCGACGGTGAGAGCAGTGGTCGTCCGGAGCTTGTGCTGCCCCGGCAGCGTGATGACGTAGGTGCCCGGAGTCGGGGACTCCCACTCGAGCCCGGACTCATCGAGGAACGCGAGGATCGCGAGGCTCGCTGCCTCGGCGTCGACTGCGCTCACGAGCGAAGCGCGGAGACGCGACTGTCGACGGCGGTGTTCGCCAGTGCTGCCGAGTAGCTGCTGATCAGTCCGGCCGTGGTGGCTGCCCAGCCGAATGACGCGGCATGCATGTGTGCGCCGGCGGCGAGCTCGGCTCGAAGCCGCGGCTGCTCGGTGATGCGGGCGATGGCACTCGCGAAGTCACGTGGGTCGTGCCCGTTGACGAGCAGGCCGCTGACCTGGTCGGCGATCGCGGTGCGCAGGCCGCCGACAGCTGCCGCGACCACGGGCGTGCCACAGGCCTGGGCCTCCACGGCCACGAGGCCGAAGGACTCTGAGTGCGAGGGGACGACCACCACGTCGGCAGCGCGGTACCAGTCGACGAGGGTCGCACGGTCTCTGGGCGGCTCGAACCGGACGCGTTCGGCGATGCCGAGGTCGCTGGCCAGATCGATGAGGGACGTGGGCTGGTCGAGTCCACTGCCGGATGGGCCACCGCACACCACGACGACAAGCCGGTCGCGAACACTCGGGTCCCGCGAGACGAGCTCAGCTGCTGCCCGGATGAGCACGTCGGGTGCCTTCAGCGGCTGGATCCGGCCGACGAAGAGGAGGACGACCGCATCCTCGGCGATGCCGTGGCGCTGGCGCGCTTCGCGCATGCTGCCCGGCGTGAAGGTATCGAGATCGACGCCCGGGTGGACGACATCAACGATCGACGGGTCGGCGTCGTACATGTCGATGAGCTCGTGCGCCTCGTCATCGGTGTTGGCGACCAGTCGATCGGCTGCGGCAACCACCTGCTCCTCGCCGATGACGCGCATCTCCGGCTCGGGAGTGTCTCCGTCGGTGAGGTCGCGGTTCTTCACCTTCGCCATGGTGTGCATGGAGTGGACGAGCGGGACGTTCCAGCGCTCGGACGCGAGCCACCCGACCTGGCCGGACAGCCAGTAGTGCGAGTGGATGAGATCGAACCAGCCCTCCGGGCGGGCGGCCTCTGCGCGCATCACGCCAGCGGTGACCGCGCACAGCTGGCCGGGCAGGTCGCGCTTGAGCAGTCCCTCGAAAGGTCCGGCGGTCACATGCCGGACGATGACGCCCGGGCACATCTCGACCGTGGGCTCGAGCGCTGAGGAGGTGGCACGGGTGAAGATCTCCACCTCGATGCCGGACTCGGCGAGACGGCGGGCCGTCTCGACCACGTAGACATTCATGCCTCCGGCGTCACCGGTGCCCGGCTGGTCGAGCGGCGAGGTGTGAACGGACAGCACCGCAATGCGCCGTGGGACGGGCGCGCGACGCAGCGGGGTCAGGCGAGCAGGCATCACTCGGCCCCACCCCTTCCGTCCGTCGGCACCCGCGTGCGAGTCAACCGAGGGGAAGTCTGGCCCATTCCCGGCCGGAGGGCTACTGGGACCTCAGAGAGAGACGCCCACGTACGGCGCACCGGTGACGATGGTCACGACGCGACGGGTCACGGAGACAGCGTGGTCGGCGTAGCGCTCGTAGTAGCGCGAGAGCAGGGTGACGTCGATGGCGGCCTCAACGCCGTGCGACCAGGAAGGGGACAGGACGATCGTGAAGAGGTCACGGTGGAGCCGATCGACCTGCTCGTCATGTCGGGCGATATCGGCCGTGAGCGAGACGTCCTGGGTTGCGATGACGGCTCCGGTCTTCGACACGATGGCCTCGGCCAGGCCGCCCATCTCGGCGAAGGTGCCACGCAGTTCCTGGGGGATCGACAGCCGGGGATAACGGAGGCGGGCCTGCTTGGCCACGTGCTCGGCGAGATCGCCCATCCGCTCGAGGGAGGCCGCGATGCGCAGTCCGCCGATCACGACCCGCAAGTCGCCAGCGGTGGGCTGCCGGAGCGAGATCAGGTCGAAGCAGCGCTCCTCGATGTCACTTGCGAGCGTGTCGATCCGCGCGTCGGCGGCGATGACGGACTCGGCCAGGGTCAGGTCGGCGTCGAGGAGGGATTGTGTTGCCAGGTTCATCGCGGATCCGACGAGGCGGGTCATCTCGACGAGCTCGCGATTGACCGTGTCCAGCTGCTCCTGGAATTCCGGTTGCATGCGGTCGTCTCCTCGGGTCGTCACGTGGTTTCGGCCACTGTAGGCCCCGTTCACGGTGATACGAAGTCGCGCGGTGAACGCCGGGCAGCCATGAGGTGAACAACCGGTGCCGTGGGTCGAACGCTGGGTGAATCCTCCCAGTTCGGGGCCGTGAGACGGTTGGGGCAGGGGGTCGGCGCTCCTATCCTTGAGTCGTGACCCGACGCCTCACGCCCGCTGTGGAGGGTGCCCCGCGCACGCGCCGGATAGCGACTCAGCGCCCGGCGGTGCCAGACGAGGTCATTCGCGTGCTCAGCGTCCTTCCCTCGGCCTCCCTCGTGGTGGCGCCGGACGGCACGGTGCTGCGGTCCAACGCCCGAGCCGCCGGCCTGGGCCTGGTTAACCGCGATGCCGTCACCATTCCCGACATCGTTCACCTGATCGATCGCGTTTCCGACGACGGCCATGCCCGCGAGCAGGAGATGCGCGTACGGCGCCCACCACTCGGTCGCGAGCTGCTCGAGCTGCGGGTTCGCGTCGCTCCGTTGGGTACTGGAGCGATCCTCGTGCTGATCGACGACCTCGCGGAGGAGCGCCGGGTTGACGTCGTGCGCCGCGACTTCGTTGCGAACGTCAGCCACGAGCTCAAGACACCTGTGGGCGCGCTGTCCTTGCTTGCGGAGGCCGTGCTCGCCTCGAGCGATGACCCAGACCAGGTCCGGCACTTCGCCGAGCGGATGCAGATCGAAGCCTCTCGACTCAGTCACCTCGTGCAGGACGTCATCGACCTATCACGTTTGCAGGGCGATGATCCGTTGACGCATGCGGAGGTCGTCGATGTTGACGAGCTGGTCCGCCGAGCGCTCGACGAGGTGCGCACGCTGGCCACACGACAGGAGATCGAGCTTGTCACAGGGGAGCCCTGCGGCGGCCTCGTCTATGGCGACGAACGGCAACTGCTCGCCGCCCTGCGCAACCTGCTCATCAACGCGGTCTCGTACTCGTCCAGCCATACCCGCATCGCTGTGGCTACCCGAACCGGCGACGGCATCGTCGAGATCGCCGTCAAGGATCAGGGCATCGGCATTGCATCCAATGATCTGGACCGCGTCTTCGAGCGCTTCTACCGCGTTGATCCGGCGCGATCGCGCGTCACGGGCGGCACCGGCCTGGGGCTCGCGATCGTCAAGCACGTCAGTCAGAACCATGGCGGCGAGTGCACGGTCTGGTCCGAACTCGGAGTCGGCACCACGTTCACGCTCCGGCTGCCGACGTACACGCCAGCAACCACATTCGACGAAACCGGTGGCGAGTTCGCCATCGATGTCATGACCGTTCCCATCGGAGAGGCACTCACGTGACCCGCATCATGGTCGTCGAGGACGAGGAGTCCTTCTCGGAGGCGTTGGCATTCATGCTCCGCCGAGAGGGTTACGAGGTGGAGGTCGCGGCCGATGGTCTCGTCGCCGTCGAGCTGTTCGACCGCAGCGGTGCCGATCTGATCCTGCTCGACCTCATGCTGCCCGGGCTCTCGGGTCTCGAGGTGTGCCGTCAGATCCGGGCGAAGTCGCA
>CAJAKT010000318.1 GCA_903940375.1 uncultured bacterium
CGGGGCTCGCTCCGCTCACTCCTCGCGGCTGACGCGCGCACATGGCGTCCCCGCTGCGGGGCTCGCTCCGCTCACTCCTCGCGGCTGACGCGGTTCCACACCCGCTGCTGAACCCACAACGTCGCCCACCCGGCGAGCGCCATGCCCACGATATTGATGAGCAGGGTCAGCGTGCTGCCCCACACTTCCGACCAGATGCCGAACACCAGGGCGAGCGCGATGTTGCCGGATGCCGGGATCGTGGTGACCGAGATGAACACGCCGACGAGGCCACCCGACTTCGCCGACGTGAGCGCGAGCACGCCCGCGGCACCGGCGATGATCGCGATCGTGAGCGACCACACATTCGGTGAGTAGATGAAGGCAGTGCCCGGTCTGCTCGAGGTGAGCAGGTCGTCGTACTCGATGACCCCGAACATGCGACCGATGGCCGCGAGCGCGGCCACGCCGGTGATCGAGACAGCGAACCCGATGATCAGGGTCCGCAGGGCCTGCCTGAAGAGGTTTGCCCGCTTCCGCACCAGCCCGATGCCGAGTGCAGCGATGGGCACGAACTCCGGCCCCAGAACCATCGCGCCGATGACCAGGATGACCGAGTCCGTGATGACGGCGATCGCGGCGAGCAGGGTCGCGAGCACCATGAAGCTCAGGTAGGTCCACGTGAGCGACGACTCGTCGTAGGCGCGCTCGATGACGTCGGTCCAGACGACGGCGTCGGCGCTCGCTCCACGTGCCAGATCCTCGGCATCGAGCCCACGCTGCGACACCCACGTATTGACCGGGATGAGCTGGATGGTGCCCTGTTCCTGGACGCCGAGCGCCATCAGCGCATCGACCACGGGATTGATGGCCTCACGGGGCAGGTCCGCCTCGATGACGTCGCCGAGAGGGGAGAGGCTGGCACCGGAGTGAACCACGAGGGTGCTGGCAGCGGGATTGCCCCCGAGCAGGGCGGTGACCTGAGGGGAGAGGTCGGCTGGGCAGCAGACCCGTACGGTAATCACGCTGACATTGTCCGCTGATGATCGGGATCTCGGTGTTCGACGCGTCGAGTGGATGGCTCAGGAGGGCCGGCCGCGTACCCTGTGCCTCATGTGCGGAATCGTCGGCTATGTCGGTCAGAAGCAGGCGCTGGAGATCGTGGTCGCGGGTCTGCGCCGACTCGAGTACCGCGGCTACGACTCGGCAGGGGTGGCGGTCGTGAGCGGCACGGAACTCGTTGTCCGGAAGAAGGCCGGGAAGCTGGCCAACCTGGAGACACTGCTCGGCTCGGATCCGATGCCTGATTCGACCATCGGCATCGGCCACACGCGATGGGCGACTCATGGCGGACCCACCGACAGCAACGCGCACCCGCATGTCAGTGAGAACGGACAGGTTGCCGTCATCCACAACGGCATCATCGAGAACTTCTCGGAACTGCGTGAAGAGCTGACCTCCGCGGGGGTGACCCTGACGTCGGAGACGGACACGGAAGTCGTGGCACATCTGCTTGCCGCGGGACTGCCTGAGGCGGACGGTGATCTGGCGGAGGCGATGCGACGGACGTGCCGTCGGCTGGAAGGCGCCTTCACCCTCGTCGCCGTGGATTGCCTGAACCCGGATCTCGTGGTCGCTGCTCGGCGCAACTCGCCACTGGTCGTCGGTATCGGAGACGGCGAGAACTTCCTGGCCTCTGATGTCGCGGCATTCGTCGACCACACGCGTGATGCTCTCGAACTCGGCCAGGATCAGGTCGTCGCCATGACGGCAACGAGTGTGGTCATCACTGACTTCGCCGGCGAGGTCGTCGAGGCAACTCCGTTCCATGTCGACTGGGACACGTCCGCTGCCGAGAAGGGTGGCTACGACCTGTTCATGCTCAAGGAGATCGCCGAGCAGCCCAAGGCCGTTGCGGATTCGCTGCGCGGACGCATCAGCAAGGACCACCGAATCCAGCTGGACGAGACGCATCTGGACGAGGGCATCCTCCGCTCGATCAACAAGGTCGTCGTCATCGCATGCGGAACGGCTGCGTACGCGGGCATGGTCGCGAAGTACGCCATCGAGCACTGGACACGGCTGCCCGTCGAGGTCGAGTTGGCCAGCGAGTTCCGTTATCGCGATCCCATCGTCGGACCAGACAGTCTCGTGATCGCCATTTCCCAGTCGGGCGAGACGATGGACACCTTGATGGCATTGCGTCACGCCAAGGCGCAGGGTGCTCGCACGCTGGCGATCTGCAACACGGTGGGGTCGACGATCCCCCGCGAATCCGATGCCGTCCTGTACACGTACGCAGGACCCGAGATCGCTGTCGCGTCGACGAAGGCGTTCCTTACCCAGATCATCGCGGCTTACCTCGTGGGACTGCACCTCGCGCAGGTCCGGGGCAACATGTTCGAGGATGAGATCCGGGCCGTGCTTCAGGATCTCAACGACATGCCGAGCAAGGTCGACCTAGTTCTCGATACGACCGAACCGGTGCGCGAACTGGCACGTGAGCTTTCGGGCTCGGCATCCGTGCTGTTCCTGGGCAGGCACGTGGGCTACCCGGTGGCACTCGAAGGCGCACTGAAGCTGAAGGAACTCGCGTACATGCACGCCGAGGGATTCGCGGCCGGTGAGCTCAAGCATGGCCCCATCGCGCTGATCGAGGAAGGTGTGCCGGTCGTCGTGATCGTGCCGTCGCCTCGTGGGCGGGCCGTCCTGCACGACAAGATCGTTTCGAATATCCAGGAGGTGCGGGCCAGGGGCGCTCTCGTCGTGGCGATCGCGGAGGAGGGTGATGAGGTGATCGCGAATCATGCCGACCACGTCATCCGAATCCCGGCGGTACCGACCCTGATGCAGCCACTTGTTGCGATCGTCCCCCTGCAGGTCTTCGCATGCGAGATGGCACTCGCGAAGGGCCACGACGTGGACCAGCCGCGCAACCTCGCCAAATCCGTCACCGTGGAGTAGGCCCTGTTCCCCCAACTGCCGACATCAGTCGTGGGCATCGGAGTCGACATTGTCGACACGTCCCGTTTTGCCGAGGTCATTGCGCGCAGCCCGCGCCTCATCGCCCGGGTCTTCACTGCGCGGGAGATCGCCGAGTGCGGTGGCACGCGGCTGCGCACCACGTCAATCGCGGCTCGGTGGGCGGCGAAGGAAGCGGTCGCCAAGGTCCTCATCGACAATCGCGGGCTGGAGTGGCATCACTGCGAAGTACTGAGCGGTGAGCGAGGTGAGCCGTTGCTCGCACTGTCGGGCACGGTCGAGGCTGCGGCCCGCGCGCGGGGGATCGACTCATGGCAGGTGTCGCTGAGCCATGATGGGGACATGGCCATTGCCTTCGTCCTCGCGTCTCGGACGGGTGCCTCCGGATGATCCCGATCCATGACGCAGATCAGGTCCGCGCGGCCGAGGCGGAGGCCTTCACCTTGCTTCAGGCCGGCGTCCTGATGCAGCGAGCCGCGCATGCCCTCTCCCTGTCCTGCGTCCGGCTGCTCACCGAGGTGCGCGGCGGAACGGTTGGTGCTCGCGTCGTGCTGCTGGTCGGGTCCGGAAACAATGGCGGTGACGCACTGTGGGCCGGTGCGATGCTGGCGGCGCGCGGCTGTCGTGTCGATGCGATGACTGTCTCGGATCGAGTTCATGATGCGGGTGCCGGCGCATTGCGTCGTGCCGGCGGGCGATTCCATCCGTGGGATCGCGATGACGAGCGCCAGGTCTCGTTGCTGACGGCGGCTGACCTCGTCGTCGATGGGATCCTGGGTATCGGGGGCGATGGCGGCCTGCGCCCTGATGCCGCAACCCTCGCCGATGCGGTTCTCGCGGCTGAGGCGGTGGTCGTCGCCGTCGACGTGCCGAGTGGGGTCCAGGCGGACACCGGGATCGTTGCTGGTGCGGCGGTCCGGGCGGATGTGACAGTCACGTTCGGAGCGGTCAAGCCGGGACTCGTCGTGGCGCCGGGGGCGGCGTATGCGGGTGCCGTCCACCTGGTCGACATCGGCATTGACTTCCCCGACCGGCCGATCGCTCGCGTGCTCGAGGACCTTGATGTGGCGACGTGGGTGCCTGAGCCGGCCGTCGACACCTACAAGTACCGACGCGGCGTTGTCGGCGTGGCTGCGGGCTCGCGTGCCTACCCGGGTGCGGCACTGCTGGTGACCGCTGCAGCGCGACATGCCAATGTCGGAATGGTGCGCTACCTCGACCGCGCCGACGGCAACGCGGCGACGGTCGTCTCGCACTTCCCGGATGTTGTCGTCGATGGGGCACCCCCGGTTCACCAGGACCGGGTCTCGGCGTGGGCCTGCGGCTCTGGTTTCCCCGGTGAGCACCTTGACGAGATAACGATCATGGCGGTACTCGAGGCACCGGTGCCCGTTGTTCTCGATGCGGGGGCCTTGCGGGTCGTGGCTGAATCCGCAGAGGTTCGCGAGCGGATCGCTGAGCGTTCGGCCGCAGGTGTGGTCACCATCCTGACGCCGCACGATGGCGAGTTCGAGCGACTCCGCCCGGGCGCTCTGGCGCATGGCGATGGTCGATTGTCTGCAGCTCAACGGGCTGCGGTGGATCTGCAGGCCGTCGTCGTGCTGAAGGGCCCAGGGACGGTCATCGCGGCCCCGACCGGGACGGCGTACGTCGACACGGAGGGGACCTCGGATCTGGGCACGGCCGGATCGGGCGATGTCCTCACCGGCATCATCGGTGGCGTGCTCGCGGGAGCCTGGGCGGATGGCTTCCGTGATCCGGAGTCACTTGCCGAGGCGACTGCCGCCGCCGTGTGGTTGCACGGCGCCGCGGGACGCATCGCGGCCAGGGGTGCGCCCATCACGGCAACCGATCTTGCCGCCGCCGTAGCTGCGGCTGTTGGGGCCGCGCGGTTCGGGGGCCGAACGTGAAGCGGGCTGCGGCTGTCATCGACCTTGCCGCTGTGCGCGGCAACCTGCACCGTATTCGTGAACTCGCAGGCAACTCCGCCGTGATGGCTGTCGTCAAGGCTGACGCCTACGGGCATGGCATGGGCCCGATAGCCCGGACGGCGCGTCGTGCGGGAGCCGAGTGGCTGGGTGTCGCCCTGCCGTCGGAGGCATTGGCGCTGCGGGCAATGGGCGACGAGGGGCGCATCCTTGCGTGGTTGTGGTCGCCGGGTGACAGCGACATAGCCGCGTGTGTTAGGGCAGGCGTCGACCTGTCGGTGTCGAGTACCTGGGCACTGGACGAGGTCATCGAGGCATCGCGTCGCGTCGGCGCGCGGGCGCGCGTCCAGATCAAGGTGGACACCGGGCTTTCGCGCAACGGTGTCACGCTCGACCAGTTGTCCGGCCTCCTGGATCGCGTGGCTCAGGCAGTGAACGACGGAGACGTCGAGGTCGAAGCGGTGTGGTCGCACCTGGCCGATGGCGACACGCCTGGCGCCGATTCCGTGGCCCGGCAGCTCGATCAGTACCTGGTTGCGCTCGAGATGGCTGATGCCCGCGGTATCCGACCCCACCTGCGGCACCTGAGCAACAGCGGGGGCCTCTGGGCGCATCCCGAGTGCCGGTTCGATCTCGTGCGCACGGGCATCGCGATGTACGGACTCACCCCGTCGGCCGACCTCGGTGATTCGCGCGAACTTGGACTGACCCCGGCGATGTCGCTCGTCGCCCGTCTTGCGGGTATCAAGGGCGTGGCCGCTGGTACGGGAGTCTCATACGGCGGGACCTGGACGGCGCCGACGGAGACCGCGCTCGGCCTCGTGCCGATCGGCTACGCCGACGGCCTGCCGCGGGCGGCCGGGAACCTGCTGGATGTTGCGGTGGGCGGAAACCGTTACCCCATCGTCGGCCGAGTCGCGATGGACCAGTTCGTCATCGACATGGGGGCGCACGAGCTGCCGCACGTGGGCGACGATGTGTACGTGTTCGGCCCGGGCCGCCACGGCGAGCGAACAGCCGATGATTGGGCAGCAGCCCTCGACACGATCGGCTATGAGCTTGTCACGCGCATCGGCCCGCGTGTCCAGCGTGAGTACGTTGAGGAGGAGTCATGAGTCCGGAAGTGACGCCTGCCGTCCGGATGGCAGGCCGTGGGCTGCTGGCGGCCGGAGCACTGGCGGCTGGCGCGGCACTCGGTGCGATCGCTGAGCGGTCGCTGCTCCGCGGCGGCGGCGCGCATGCGTCAGACGCGACGGAGGCGGACTTCGGATCGCTGCGTGGGGAACAGATGGTGGTGGTCGCCGACGACGGGATCGAGCTCCACGTCGAAGTCGATGAGGTGGCGGACGACGCGAAGGATGGAAACCTCACCGTCATCTTCTGTCACGGTTACGCGCTGAATCTTGACTCCTGGCACTTTCAGCGGCAGGCGTTCCGGGGTCGTGCGCGACTCGTGTTCTATGACCAGCGCAGCCATGGCCGATCGCAGCATGCGGACTTCGACTCACATCAGGTCGACCAGCTCGGCAGCGACCTCGGGTCGGTCATTGATGCCATCGCGCCGACGGGTCCGCTGATGCTCGTCGGGCATTCGATGGGCGGCATGACGATCATGGCCCTTGCGGCACAGCGTCCCGAGATCTTCAGTGAGCGAGTGTTCGGTGTCGCACTCGTCGCGACGACCGCCGGCGGACTTGCCAGCGGAGAGCTGGGACTGCCGCCCGGCCTCGGTACCGTCTTCCATCGCATTGCCCCGTCCGTCGCGGCTGCCCTGGCTCGGCGGAAGGGCCTGGTTGAACGCACACGCTGGAGTAGCAGCGATCTCGGCCTGCTGCTCACGCGCCTGTACTCTTTCGGCTCCACCGCCACAGAACAGTCGAGCCGGTTCGTCGCGAGCATGGTGTCGTCGACCCCCATCGAGACGGTGGCGGAGTTCCTCCCCGCGCTGCAGGAGCACGACAAGCGTGAAGCGCTTGCTGTCTTCGAGAACGTCGAGCTGCTGGTCATCGTGGGTGACACGGATCGGCTGACGCCGAAGGAGCAGAGCGCGGAGATCGTTCGGCGCGTGCCCGGTGCTGAGTACGTCGTGATTCCTGACAGCGGCCACATGCTGACGTTGGAGAAGCCTGAGGAGGTCAACGCTCATCTGATCAGCCTGCTGGAGAGGGTGCAGCGCGACATCGCGGATGACGCCACGAACGGTGCGGCGTGAGTCCCGTGACCGTCAGGCGTTACACCGTCGCCAATGCCGATGCGATGCGTGAGCTCGGAGCCCTGCTCGGCCGGACATGCCAGGCCGGTGACGTCATGGTGCTCACGGGCGACCTCGGTGCCGGCAAGACGACGTTCACCCAGGGGCTGGGGGTCGGGCTCGGTATCGAAGAGGCGATCACAAGTCCGACGTTCGTCATCGCTCGGGTGCATCCGAGTACGGGGGTGGGGCCAGATCTCGTACACGTGGATGCCTACCGGCTCGGCTCGGCCGTGGAGCTGGATGAGCTCGACCTCGTGGCCGACCTGAGCAGCAGCGTGGTTGTCGTCGAATGGGGTGGTGGACTCGTCGGCGGCCTCGCTGAGAGTCCGATCGACGTAAGCATCGTCCGGTCGGATGACGACGAGGACGAGACGCGCATCGTGACGGTGACCGTCACCGGCGAGCGATGGGATGCGGCACTCGTCCAGGGGGACCCGCTCACGTGATCCTTGGCTTCGACACCTCAAGCGCGCTCACCTCCGTCGCTGTCATCGACGGCACCCGCGTCATCGCGGAGCGGCGCCACCTCGATGCTCGGCGTCATGCCGAGGTCCTGGCGCCGATGCTCGCTGAGGTGTGCAACGGCATCGACACCACGACCATCAGTGCGGTGGCGTGCGGGGTTGGCCCGGGTCCGTACACGGGCCTGCGAGTGGGAATAGCGACAGCGCTCGCGGTGGGGTTGGCATGGGAGATACCGGTCTACGGCATCTGCTCGCTGGATGCCATCGCGGCTGCCGCATTCGCATCGACGGGTTCCGTGGCTGAAGGCGACGTGCTGGTTGCCGCAGATGCACGTCGCTCGGAGGTCTACTGGGCGCGCTACTCCGCTGGTTGCGTCCGCATCGACGGGCCACGTGTGGCGCGCCCTGCCGATATCGATACGGGGCTTCGGTCGGGAGCCTGGGTCGGCCACGGGGCCGCCATCCACGCGGATTTCTTCAGCACAGTGGTGGTTCTCGATGACGTCGAGGACCCCCTCAGCTATCCGCAGGCATCCTGGGTGGCGATGCGCGCCGCGTCCCTGCTGGCTGCGGGATCGTCGGCTGACGACAGCGACGTCGTCCCGCTGGATTCCCATGGCGACGACAGTGGTGCGACCGCCCGGGCTCTCGGCGGGGCCGCGCTGCTGGCACCGCGGCCGCTGTACCTGCGACGCCCCGATGCGGTTGCCGCGGTGAGGGCATCGTGACGGTCGCCCTGTCCGTCATGCGCTGGTGGGATATCGAGGCTGCCCATGCCCTCGAGGCGGAGGTGTTCTCTGACGCGTGGTCGGTCGAGCAGTTCTGGCAGGAGATGGCCCAGCCATCTCGGTACTACGCAGTGGCGTGCGAGGGAGGCGACCTGGTTGGCTACGGCGGCACATTCGTCATGCCGCCAGACTCGGACGTGCAGACGATCGCGGTGCGTGCCGATCGCCAGGGTCGGGGCATCGCGACGATGCTGTTGACCGAGTTGATGTCGAAGGCGCGCACGGAAGGTGCATCGCACATGCTGCTGGAAGTGCGATCGGACAATGCGCCGGCACTGGCTCTCTACGAGCGTTTCGGATTCATGCGAATCAGCCAGCGGCCGAAGTACTACCCCGACGGTGGTGATGCCCTCATCCTTCGCGCATCGCTGGGCGTCGGCGATGGGCCGTTGCCATGAGCCTTCGTGCTGACCTGCCGGTTGTGCTCGGTATCGAGACATCATGCGACGAGACGGGTATCGGCATCGTGCGCGGCCGGGAGCTGCTCGCGAACGAGATCGCGTCGAGTGTCGAGGAGCATGCCCGCTTCGGCGGAGTCGTACCCGAGGTTGCCAGTCGTGCGCACCTCGAGGCCATTGAACCGGCCATCACGCGGGCCTGTGTGGCGGCCGGGATGACCCTGCGCGACATTGACGCGGTGGCGGTCACCGCCGGGCCGGGGCTGGTGGGAGCCCTCCTCGTCGGGGTCGCCACGGCAAAGGCGCTCGGGGTTGCCCTCGGTGTCCCCGTATACGGGGTCAACCATCTGGCCAGTCATGTCGTCGTGGACGAACTCCAGCATGGTCCGCTGCCGGACCCGACCATCGGGCTCCTTGTCTCAGGTGGTCACTCCTCGCTGCTGCTCGTCGCGGACGACGCGTCGACGATCACGCCCTTGGGTCAGACGCTTGACGATGCAGCGGGTGAAGCCTTCGACAAGGTGGCACGGCTCCTCGGCCTGCCCTTCCCGGGCGGCCCGTGGATTGATCGTGTAGCGCTGGACGGTGATCCCGCCGCGATCGCCTTTCCGCGGGGCCTGAACAACCCGGGGGATCGTGAGCGATACCCGTATGACTTCTCGTTCTCCGGTCTCAAGACCGCCGTTGCCCGATGGGTGCGAGCCAGGGAGGCAACGGGCGAGGCAGTCCCCGTCGCCGATGTTGCGGCCTCTGTCCAGGAGGCAATCGTCGATGTGCTGACCTCCCGTCTGGTCTCGGCCTGCCGTGACACGGGGGTTTCGCACGCGGTGATCGGAGGTGGGGTAGCCGCCAACTCGAGGCTGCGCGCGATGGCGCAGGCGCGATGCGACGCGGCGGGGGTCGAGCTGCGCATCCCGAGTACGGCCCTGTGCACCGACAACGGCGCCATGGTGGCCGCACTCGGCTCGCGGCTGGCCCGCAGCGGGGTGGCTGGCTCCCCTCTGGACTTCGCGACCACGTCCAACCTCCCGGTGACCCGGTCGGTGTGGTGATTCAGGCCGGGTGACCGATCGATGAAGTCCGGCTAGACTCATCTGCAACAGAAGTCACTTCTGGCTCACCGACATCAGGATCCCCTGATGTCGGCTTCCCCTGGGCGAGGAGGCCACATGGCCGTGTTCCGTGCGCGCGCCGTCGCTGTCGCGGCGGGCGTTCCCGCGGCCTTCGCTGTCCTCGCGGGTCTGCTCACCGTCTGTTCGACGACGGCAACGGCGACCGCGGCCGAGCCCGCACGGGTCGTGTCAGCCGCCGACCAGCGACCGTGGTCGGTCACCCGGGACCTCGTGCGAACCGCTCGGCCGCCGATGGCCGTGACCTTCCACCTGCCCACAGCCGATCGTGTCGTCTTCATCACGATCGATGACGGTGTGCACAAGGACACCAAGGGGCTGCGCTACGTCGAGGCCACCAAGCTCCCTGTGACAGCGTTCCTGACGGCATGGACCATCAAGGATCGCGCCCGCTACTTCAGCCGGATCACCCGATGGGGAAGCATTCAGAATCACTCCGCGACCCACACCAGCATGGCCCTGTCGACGACCGATCTCGAGCATGAGATCTGCTACTCGCAGCGAGCGCTCTCGAAGGACTTCGGCACCACTCCGTGGCTCATGCGACCGCCCTATGGTGCGGGCTTTGCGCGAATGGAAACCCAGGTCACGGCTGCTCGATGCGGGATCGATGACTTTGTGATGTGGGATGCCGTGGTCGAGAACGGCCGGCTCGTCGACGTCGGCAACGGCCTGCGTCCGGGGTCGGTCATCCTGCTGCACTTCACGCCGAACCTGGAGAAGGATCTGAAGGCGGCGGTGCGCGCCGCCCGTGCTGCTGGCCTGAAGCCGGCGGACCTCGCGGACTACCTGCCGGCACCCAGCCCGCGCTGAACCACTGCGTGAGAGCCTGTGCTCCATGAGCCGTGCAGTCGATGAGGGATGGCGCCATCTGTTCGGGCCCGATCCGGTTGTTCTCGACGGCGGACTGTCGACTCAGCTGACCCGATTGGGCGAGGACATCAACGGTTCGCTCTGGACGGGGCGCGTGCTGCTCGCGAACCCGTCAGCGGTCACGCGGGCGCAGGCGGACTTCGTCCGGGCAGGAGCCGATGTCGTCATCACGGCCAGCTACCAGGTCTCTCGCCGTGGCTTCGAAGAGGCCGGCCTGACATCGGGGCAGGCCGATGCCGCGCTGATGGCGGCAACGTCCGCCGCTCGGGCAGCGGTCGATGCCGTCCCGGGCAGCTCGGCTCGCGTGGCAGCGAGTGTGGGACCTTACGGCGCGATCCTGCACGACGGGTCGGAATATCGCGGACGCTACGGCCTGACGCGCCAGCAGCTCGTGGACTTCCACCGTGAGCGGCTTGACGTCCTGGTCTCGAGCCGGCCGGATCTCCTGGCCGTCGAGACAATCCCCGATGTCGCGGAGGCGGAGGCCCTCGTCGACGTCCTGGCGGATCATCCCGACATGCCCGCATGGCTGACGTTCTCCGCCATGGACGATGCGCATGTGTGTGCCGGCCAGTCGATCGAGGAGGCTGTCACCGTGGCTGCATCGGCGCCGAGCGTCGTGGCCGTGGGCATCAACTGCACCGACCCGCGCTACGTCACCGGACTCGTGCGGCGCATGCGTTCAGTCAGCGACCTGCCGATCGTCGTCTACCCGAATGCCGGTGGCGAATGGGACGCATCCGATGGCGAGTGGCATGGGGTGGTCACGGAAGGGCCGGCCGGCGCCTTCCCGGACCGCATGGTCCGGGAGTGGCTCGACAGCGGAGCCGCAGCGGTGGGTGGCTGCTGTGGCACCGATGCCGGGGCGATCAGCCGGATCGCGCAGCTGATGGCTCAGTCAGCAGGGTGACGACTCGGCCGGCGCGGCGGGTCAGCACGAGCACGTGCTCAGGACCTTCTGCGAGCCCGAGCTCGCGGAGCACCGCGCGCGGCGAGACATCGACATCGCGTGACTTGACGGTCGCGCGACGAACCCCGAGGTCGGCCAACTGACGTCGCTGCTGCCGTGGGCTGCCGGTGAGTTCCGCGTTGATGTGAAAGCTGCGTGCAGCCGGGCCGGCTGACGGCTGATCGCTGGTCAGCCACGTGCTGTCATCGTCGAATCGGACGATGCCCGGGTCGAGGGCGGCAAGGGCCGTGAGGGCTCCTGCGCGGACAACGGCGGGGTCGGGCTCGTGCAGCCATGTCGCGGAATGATCGGCGACCGGCAGCGGGGCGGCCGCCGGATCGGGCTCGATGACGGTCAGCGATCCGTGGGTGAGCAGAACGGCCCGGCGGGGCGCTGTGAAAGCAGGCCAGGAGTAGACGGCGCACTCCAGCAACGTGCGGTCGACGCTGGTCCACTCAGCGTGCCAGCCGGCCGGTGGGCTGAACCCGGGCGCCACCTTCGCCAGCACGCGGTCGTGCGGGATGCCCTGGACGAAGGGCCAGGGTGGTGACCACCGGGCCGGGTCCCGCTCAGGCAGGGCGCGGCCGGATGCGGCGTCACGCGGACCGGCCGGGTCGCGGCGCGCTGGGTCGACGAACACCACATCCGCGGGCCCGAGCTCCGCAAGCAGCGTGGCGAGCAGTGCCGGATCGGTCGCGTCGGCGCACAGCACCCGGGCAGCCGGGCAGTTGTGCGCCAGGAAGGCTGCGGTGGCCGGATCGCGTTCAATCGCGGTGACAGACAGGCCAGCATCGACGAAAGCCATGGCGTCCAGGCCGAGCCCAGCGGTCAGATCGAGTACGTGCCCGGCTCCACTGCGGGCGATCAGCCGGGCGCGGCGGGTGGCCACAGCTGGCCGGGTGGCCTGCTCGAGGCCATCGCGGGTGAGCAGTAGGTCGCCCGTCAGTCCGTAGCGCTCGTGGGCCAGGTGACGCAGCTGCGCCTGCTCGAGGGCGGCGGATGCCTGGCCCGGCTCAAGGGCCGGCAGCTGTCGCCTCAGCGCGGCCGCGGCCGCCAGCGGGTCGCCGGGGTGGCTGGCCGCGGCCCGGGCTGCAGCGCCGAGCGCCGCCCCGGCGTCGGGGGAGGCCAGCCAGTGGGCCATCGCGTGCTGCCCGTCGAGATCCGTCACGGGGACATTCTGCGGGGTGCGGGCTGCGCGTGGGCTGGCACTCGACTTGACGGAGTGCTAATCCCTGCGTACTGTCATGTCTGGCACTCCCCACCGGGGACTGCCAGCCCATCAGGGCACCTGACCCAGCCGATCGCCGTCCCTCGAGGCGGCCCATCGACAGCCCGGAGGATGTAACCGTGTCGGTCTCCATCAAGCCGCTCGAGGACCGCATTCTGGTCCAGACCCTCGACGCCGAGCAGACCACTGCTTCCGGCCTCGTCATTCCCGACACCGCCAAGGAGAAGCCCCAGGAGGGCAAGGTCCTGGCCGTCGGCCCCGGCCGTTTCGACGAGGATGGCGTCAAGCGCATCCCGCTCGACATCGCCGTCGGCGACACCGTCATCTACAGCAAGTACGGCGGCACCGAGGTGAAGTACAACGGCGAGGAGTACCTGCTCCTCTCCGCGCGCGACGTGCTCGCCATCGTCGAGAAGTAAGCCGAACTGCTGAGTGGCCCGTCGTGTCGCGCCGATAGGCACGCACGACGGGCCACTTGTTCGTCTGTCCTGAACACACACCGCACCATGCGTGGGAGAAGTCACTGATGGCCAAGATTCTGGAATTCGACGAGGACGCCCGGCGCAGCCTCGAGCGTGGCGTCAACGCGCTCGCCGACGCCGTGAAGGTGACGCTTGGCCCGAAGGGCCGCAACGTCGTCATCGACAAGAAGTGGGGCGCACCCACGATCACGAACGACGGCGTCACGATCGCCCGTGAGATCGAGCTCGAGAACCCGTACGAGAACCTCGGGGCGCAGCTCGCCAAGGAGGTCGCCACCAAGACCAACGATGTCGCAGGTGACGGCACCACCACCGCGACCGTCCTGGCACAGGCCATGGTCCGCGAAGGCCTGAAGCAGGTGGCCGCCGGTGCATCGCCGATGGACATCAAGCGCGGCATCGACAAGGCCGTTCAGGCCGTCAAGGCGCGTCTGCTCGAGAACGCCCGTGAGGTTGCTGACAAGGGCGAGATCGCCAATGTCGCCTCGATCTCCTCGCAGGACCGAGAGATCGGCGAGCTCATCGCCGACGCTTTCGACAAGGTCGGCAAGGACGGTGTCATCTCCGTCGAGGAGTCGAACACCCCGTCACTCGAACTCGAGTTCACCGAGGGCATGCAGTTCGACAAGGGCTTCATCTCGGCCTACTTCGTGACCGATCCCGATCGCATGGAGACCGTGCTGGAGGATGCTCGCATCCTGCTCGTCCAGGGCAAGGTCTCGTCCGTGCAGGAGCTCCTGCCCCTGCTGGAGAAGGTCGTCCAGGCCGGCAAGCCACTGCTCATCATCGCTGAGGATGTCGACGGCGAGGCGCTGTCGACGCTGGTGGTCAACCGCATCCGCGGCACCTTCGCATCCTGCGCCGTCAAGGCCCCGGCCTTCGGCGATCGCCGCAAGGCGATCCTGCAGGACCTCGCGATTCTCACGGGCGCGCAGGTCGTGTCGCCCGAGGTGGGGCTCAAGCTCGACCAGGTCGGACTTGAGGTCCTCGGCTCGGCTCGTCGTGTCGTCGTCACCAAGGACAACACCACGGTCGTCGACGGTGGCGGCAACGCGGCCGATGTCGATGCCCGCATCGCACAGATTCGCGCCGAGATCGAGCGCAGCGACTCCGACTGGGACAAGGAGAAGCTGCAGGAGCGTCTCGCCAAGATCGCTGGCGGCGTCGTTGTCATCAAGGTCGGCGGCCACACCGAGGTGGAGCTCAAGGAGAAGAAGCACCGCATCGAGGACGCCGTCTCCGCGACGCGCGCAGCCATCGAAGAGGGCATCGTCTCCGGCGGTGGCACCGCCCTCGTGCAGGC
>CAJAKT010000319.1 GCA_903940375.1 uncultured bacterium
CACTGGTAACCTCCCCGCGTGCAGGTGACTCCGTTGTCGATCGAGGGTGTGTGGTCGTTCACCCCTGTCCTTCGCCCCGACGAGCGTGGGGTATTCCTCGAGTCGTACAAGGGCTCGACCCTTGAGGCGGCGATCGGCCACCCCTTCACCCTTCAGCAGATGAACATCTCGTCCTCTCGCAAGGGCACGGTCCGCGGAATCCACTTCGCCGACGTGCCGCCCAGCCAGGCCAAGTACGTCCAGTGTTTCGCCGGGAGCATCCTCGACGTCGTCGTCGATATCCGGGTCGGGTCACCGACCTTCGGGCAGTGGGACGCCATCGAACTCGATGACACGACCCGCACCGGCCTGTACATCTCCGAGGGCCTCGGTCATGCGTTCTGCGCGCTGACGGACGAGGTGACCGTCGGCTACCTGTGCTCCGAGCCCTACTCGCCCAGCCGCGAGCATGGGGTCCATCCGCTCGACCCGGCGCTCGGACTGCCCTGGCCCGACGCCGAGCAGGTGCTCTCCGCCAAGGACGCGGCTGCGCCCACGCTGGCCGAGGCCCTCGAGCAGGGGCTGCTCCCGCAGTATGCGGACTGCGTCGCCTTCACTACGGGATGGGCGTCCCGCGACCAAGGCTGATGCCCTTGTAGGCGGTGGTGTCCAGCCGCATGCGCAGCCCGTCGCTGATCGCCCCTGCCCACCACGCCAGCGACATCTGCTGGAGCGCGTACTCCTCCTTGCCGAGCCGGTACGACTCCTCGGACGGCCCGTCGGCGTAGATGTGTCCGTCGCTCCACCGCATCTGCAGAGCCCGCGTATCAGCGGCGTGCGCGGCAAGGAACTCACCTGCCCGCACATCCGGGGCCGAGTAGACATTCGCGAATGCATCGACGCCGACGAACGTGGCCGGTCGACGCGTGCCCCAATCGGCGCCCATCGGGTAGTAGATCTGGCCGAGCGGCTGGTAGACCGTGCCACCGGGCGTCGCGTAGGGAGGTGCCGGGAAGTCCACGACGGCGAGCGCGCGGTACACGATGTCGGCATTGAGGAACAGTGCCTCCGGCACGGGCCGGTCGGCGGCCCGAAGCAGGCTGGCCGCCCACCACAGGTGCTCCACGTTCTGGATGTAGTCAGGATTGACGATGCCGTGATTGGTGACGGTGCCGTCCTCGTTGGCGTTCGTGCCGGGCAGGCGGACATCCAGCTGCACGCCGTTGACCACCTGCGGGTTGTGCAGGTCACCAGGTCGGGCGAACGCGGCGATAGCCATGCCGATCAGGGAACTGCGCCAGCGGCCCGAGCTGCCGTACTTCGGCATCATCGACAGCGCGAGCGCCGGGGCCATCAGATCCCATGACACGGCATCGGACTGCGAGTCGCCGGGGGTGATCTCCTGGCCCAGCCGGTTGCGGAAGTAGCGCGGCCCGCGCGCCGTCGCGTAGTCGGCCTCACTGACGACCATCGCCGCGACGTACGCGCGTTCCTGCCCATTGAGCTCGTCCCACAGCAGCCACCCCGCCTGCCCGACCGTGG
The DNA here is from genome assembly GCA_903940375.1 of uncultured bacterium. Classification (GTDB taxonomy): domain Bacteria; phylum Actinomycetota; class Actinomycetes; order S36-B12; family S36-B12; genus UBA10649. The sequence goes on from CAJAKT010000319.1 coordinate 1,522, forward strand.
CTGCCCAGAGCGCCGACTGCCAGGTGTTCCCCCAGCCCCCCGGCGTCACGGCCCCGTGCTCGCAGGCCAGTGACCGGATGTGCCAGCGCGCATAGTCGAGCAGCTCACGCCGCGAGATGCCGTTGGTCGTCTTCCACTTCGTGGTCGTGAGCATGATCGCCGCGGCGAGCGCCGAGTTCGCCGAGCGCCGCACCGACTCCTCGATCGTGCGATGGGTGCTCAGCGGGTCGTAATAGGGGCGACCGACGCGGTACTTCAGCCGCTTCGTGAGGTCGTTGGTCATCACGTAGCGCAGGCCGTCCTGCACGGTGGCCAGGATCTCGGCGTTGCCCGGGATGCTCGTCGTGCCGGGGGGAGTGATGGGTGGCCGCACCTTTGCGGCAGCAATCGCACCGAACCGCTCACCGGAACGTGTCGCGCTCGGGCAGTGTCCGATGCCCGTCGCCTGATTGCCGACCAGCGGCACTTCGCCCTCCGTGAGCGGATGGGTCTCACGGGTGGACTTGCGCACATGCTCCAGACCCGCACCCAGCACCCACTCCGAGCGCCCGCGAACGAACCCAGGGTCATCCCGTCCGTCACGGTCCCAGTCGCCCACGACCGGAAGATCGCCGACGGCACCGAAACTGAACTGCAGCACCGCCGCATGCACGTCGCGCATCATCGTCACGTCGACGTGCTTGCCGACGTAGGCAGGCTTCCGGTTGACGCCCGTCAGGCGCAGGATCCACTGATTGCCCCGCACGACGCCGAGATCGTCGCGCCCGTCGCCGTCCCAGTCGCCCACGATCGGGGTATCGCCTGCCTGGCCGAAGTTGTCGACCGCCGATGGCTTGCCATTCGCGCGATGCCAGTGCCATTCACCATTGCGGAAAACGCCGACATCCGCACGACGGTCGCCATCGATGAGACCCACAACGGGGATGTCCGTCGGATCGCCACCGAACGCCGTCAGGCCCTCCCACTGCGGCGAGTCAACCGCGGCATTCGTGATGAACCACTGGCCAGCCTCATAGCGGCCCGGCGTATCGACGCCGTCGCCATTCCAGTCGCCCAGCAGGGGGGTGCCCGCGGCCGGCGGCATCATGATCTCCGTACCCGACAGCCGCCCATAACCCGTCGACCAGATCTGCCAGCCTCCCGTGGCGACGGAAGCAGCAGCCGGCACGGAACGCGGCACCTCCTTCGCCCCGACAGTGCTGCCGGTGACCACGGGCAGACGCGGCAGTCGCGGTGCGGGATCGATGTGCGGAGCTGCCGTCGGCACGGTCGCGCCGGCACTCGTGGCAAGCGCAAGTGAGCCGACCGCAAGGGAGGCCACAGCGGCAGACGCGCCAAGGCGCGTCAGGCGAGCTTTCAGGGTGCGCACTCCGGGCAGAGCAGGTTCGGCGGCATCGGTACCTGCACGGGCAGCACACGATCGTCGCCGCGCTCCGCTGCATAGGCCGCAAGCAGCTCGCCCGACGACGGCCGGAACCACAGTGCGGCAATGGCCATCTGCGGATTGAGGTTGAGCGTGAGGTCGACGTAGCCCGGTGTCTTCACGTCATACGGGAAGGGCGGCAGGTCGCGGTAGAAGCGCTGCTGTGTCTTCGACATCACCCCATGCAGCGAGGCAACCCACAGGTTCGGCAAGGTCCCTGCGCCGTCCCACAGCAGCGTGGTGCGATCCGGGTACGGCACGGCCGCCTGCTGGCCGCGGATGATGGCCTCGCCGATCAGCGGATCATTGATCCCGCGCGTGCGGTCGGCACCCGCTTGAATGCCCGGTGCCGCAGCGAATCCGTCGCCCAGCTGAGCGGGCAGGGCCCCCGCGTAGCCGAGACTGCCCAACACGATGACGACACCGAGCGCCACACCGAGCGCCGAGGTCATCCTCGGCAGCCCGTGGACCGCGCGCGCGAGCGCCACGGCAACCAGCGCCGCAATGATCGTGGCGACAGCAAGCAGCATGGCGTCGAGTGGCTTGAGCACGTAGTACGACTGCAGCCGGCCAAGCTCGGCGGCATCAGCTCCCGTCGCGAAGTAGGCAGCGACGAGCCCCGCGCCGATGATCGGCCCCGCGACGGCGACGGCCAGCGGCCAGTGGCCAGCGCGCACGAGCAGGACGGCCAGTAGCGCCACGATCACCGGCGACAGCAGTGCGAGCCCCAGGTTGAACGGCACCATGCCCGTGCCCACGGCACCGAGCTGGGCCGTGAAGTCGCCAGTCGACAGTCCCGGCTCGACTCCCAGAATCGCCGACATCTGCGTCAGTGCCATGACAGCACCGGCCGCAAGGCTGGCCAGCAGCCAGCCGATGCCCATCCACAACCGGTGCTTGAGCAGGGCGACGGCGACAACGACGCCCGACGGCACCAGGCCCAGCACGAGCGGCGTCCACAGCCCGATCACGGCGAGTGCACCCAGCGGGACAAGGAACCAGCCGAGCGCGCGAGCAGAGCGAAGGCTCCGTGCACTTACATAGGCCGTCACCACGACAACGGTGACGCCCATCATGAAGTTCGTGAATCCGGCGTTGAAGAGCAGTGCGGGGCTGCCGAGCAGCGCGAAGAGCGCGAACACTCCGACTGCGACGGGGCGCGCCCACGCCTCCTTGTCGCGACCCGCAACCCGGGCAGCCAGGTCGCCCGCAACCCACGCCAGTGCGACCAGGCAGAGGGCGAAGGTGATCGCACTCCACTGCACGAACGGCCACAGCAGTCCCGGACGATCGAGCAGCGGCGCTACCGGTCGGGTGGCAAGTTCGGCGAGGGACCAGACCGTGGTGTGCAGCGAGGGGTACCACTGATTCCAGGCGATCGTGCCGTCGATGGTCGGCCAGGTCGTGCTGGCCGACTCATAGGTGTTCGCGAACGTGGTGAAGTGGCCTTGGTTGTCCCAGCCGCTGAAGAACAGGCCGCTGACGATCTCGACCGTCGAGCGCCCCACATATGCCGCCATCAGCCACGCGGCACTGGCAATACCCAGGACGACGGCAATGCCGTCACTGACGGTCGGCCGCGGAATCCCCACTTCGCGCAGGGAGGGCACCAGTCGCAGTGCCAGGACTCCCAGCAGGAGCAGCGTCACGGCCAGGCGCGCACTCGTCGACGTGACGGGCATCGATCCCGCGCGCGGGAAGGCCAGTGCCACCGCGCCGAGCAGCACGACCCCCGACACCACGGCACGTTCGGTCAGTGACCGGCCCCACGGCGGCACCAGCATGAGCAGGACGAGGGCAGCGACGAACCCCACCGCGGGAACCAGCCACAGTGCCCCGATGACAAGGCCAGTAGCGACCGAGAGAGCGATCAGGAACCTGCTCATGCTCACCGCTCGAAGGTCATGGCGACATTGATGGGCGCTGACTGCACGCCACTGACGGTAGCGGTCGAACCGCTCACGTTCTGACCGCCTTGCGGTACGGGCGTCCAGCCTGGCGGAGCCGTGACCTGCACGGTAAG
>CAJAKT010000320.1 GCA_903940375.1 uncultured bacterium
ATCGCCGTCGCCCAGCGCATCACCTCGACCGTGCGGGCAGGTGATCTCGTTGCCCGCCCCGGCGGTGACGAGTTCATCGTCGTCATGCGCGAGATCGATGAGCCGACCGAAGCGGTGCGAGCGGCGTCGCGGATCGTGGAGCAGCTGCGGGCCCCCTTCACATCACAGGGATCCGAGTTCTTCGTGACGGCGAGTATCGGGATCGCAGTGTCGACGGAGTCGAGTGCCGCCGATGATCTGGTTCGCGAGGCCGATACCGCCATGTACGTCGCCAAGGACGGCGGACGCGACCGCGTGGCCGTGTTCAACGAGGAGTTGCGCGTTGCCGTTGCCGAGCGACTGTCCATCGAGAGCGACCTTCGTCGCGCACTCGAGCGCGACGAGTTCGTCGTCTGGTACCAGCCGGAGGTGGACCTTGCCACCGGCTCGGTCATCGCCGTCGAGGCCCTCCTGCGCTGGCGCCACCCCGACGGCGACCTCTACCCGGCCGCCCGGTTCATCGAGATCGCCGAGGAGACCGGTCTGATTCTCGACATCGGCACCTGGGTACTGAACCAGGCCTGCGTTCAGGCGGCCGACTGGGCGACGGCGCGGCCCAGCAGGCCGTTGACCGTTCGGCTGAACGTCAGTGCCGTGCAACTGGCCGAGACGGGACTCCTGGACGACCTCGACTCTGCGATCGCCGACAGTGGCGCCAACCCGGCGAGCCTGTGCATCGAGATAACCGAGACCGCCCTGCTGCACGACACCCCCACCGTTCACGCCAACCTCGATGGCATCCGCTCGCGGGGCATCACCATCGCCTTGGACGACTTCGGAACCGGCTATGCCTCACTATCAACCCTGCGCTCCTATCCGATCGACCTTCTGAAGATCGACCGGAGCTTCATCACGGACATGATCAGCAGTGAGTACGACCTTCGACTGGTGAAGGCCATCGTCGCCCTCGCCGACGTCCTGGGCCTGTCGGTAACAGCAGAGGGCGTCGAACACGAGGAGCAGGCCCGCGTGCTTCGCTCCGTCGGCTGTCCGAGCGCGCAGGGCTTCCTCTACTCCAAGGCCGTGCCACCCGAAGAGATCCCGACGATGCTCGACACCATCTTCCCCCACCCCTGACGTCCGGCCGGCCCGTCAGGGGACGGGATGGCGGGCGTCGTAGCGCAGGAACCCCGGGAACTTCGCGGCTAGACCGATCGCCGCGCCCACGCAGATAAGTCCCCCCGAGACCACGGAGAACGCCTCGCCGGCAAGGGCAGCCACGGCACCGGCCTCGACATCGCCCAGTCGCGGGCCACCGGCGACGACGACGGTGAACACGCCCTGCAGCCGTCCGCGGTACTCGTCCGGCGTCGCCGACTGCAGGATGGTCGTCCGGAACACCGCGGAGACGTTGTCAGCTGCCCCGGCGAATGCGAGCAGCAGCAGGGCCAGCGGAAGCCAGCGCACCAGTCCGAAGGCCGTGATGGCCAGGCCCCAGACGATGATCGCGTAGACGATTGCTCTTCCCTGCATCCGGACATGGCCAAGCGGCCCGGAGAACACACCCGATATCAGGGCACCCGCAGCCGGTGCGGCGGACAGCAGGCCCAGGATGAGCGCGACATCCCTCGTCGATCCGCCGTACCAGTTGGCCGCGATCGCCGGGAAGAGCGCGCGTGGCATACCGAACACCATCGCGACGATGTCCTCGTAGAACGTCATCTGCAGGTTCATCTTCCCCTTGAGGAAGGTGAACCCTTCGCGTACGGCCGCCCAGCCTGCACGTGGTCGCTCGACGCCCGGCGTGATGATCGGCGGCAGGCTCGGCAGCCGGAACATCGCCCACACGACGATGCCGAAGGCCACGACGTCGACGGCGTAGGCGGTCGTCACCGTGCCCGTCACTGCGACGAGGATGCCGCCCAGCACGGGCCCGAGCGTGAAGCCGAGGTTCCAGGTGATCATGCCCAGTGCATTCGCGGCCGGCAGCAGTTCAGCCGGCACGATGCGCGGGATGATCGACTGGCGCGCCGGATTGCCGACCGCGAAGAAGGCTGACTGCACGCCGATGATCAGGTACAGCACGCCCACGGAGTTCGCCTGCATCAGCGACTGGGCGAGGAATGCCATCGAGCAGACCCACAGGCCGGCAGCTGAGATGAGGCCGACCTTGCGCCGGTCGAAGGCATCCGACAACGTGCCCCCGTAGAGACCGAAGCCGACGAGCGGCACCAGTTGGCACAGGCCGACCAGTCCGACCATGAGGCTGGAGCGGGTGATGTCCCAGACCTGGAGACCAACCGCGACAGAGGTCATCTGCTGGCCGACGTTGCTGATGCCCAGCGACGCCCAGAGCCGGCGGTAGGCCGCACTCACGCGCAGTGGCGTCAGGTCGGCGAACAGTCGGCTCACGTCGGGCAACCTACTCCGCGATACGCGAGCGCTCCTCCGTACTCCGCGCATCCCGAGTGCTGCTCCGTCGTTCGCGAACGGCCCGTTGTGGTCGATTCGAGCCGGTTGAAACCAACCACGTCGGGCCGCTCGGCAGGGTGGACGGTGGAGGGTGGAGGGTGGAAGGTGGAAGGGGGAGGGCTACGGCGACAGTCGCTGCACGCTCCACGCCTCGGGGTCGTCAAGGCGCGCACCGACACTGCGCGCGCGGAACTGCAAGCGGTCATGCAGCCGCGACTCACGGCCCTGCAAGAACTCCACGGTCTCGGGCCGGATCAGCCAGCCACCCCAGAACGACGGCAGCGGTACATCGACTCCCTCGGGGTACTGCTCCTGCAGCTTGGCGTACGTGTCTTCGAGACCAGAGCGGCCATCAATGACGGTCGACTGCTCACTCGCCCACGCACCGATCCTCGAGCCGTGCGGTCGACTCGAGTAGTACTCGGCCACTTCGTCGCGGCCGATCAACTCGGCACGGCCCACGACGACGACCTGGCGATGCAGGGACAGCCACGGGAACGTAGCCGACACCGCCGAGTTGGCCGCCATCTCCTGACTCTTCCGCGAGGTCAGATTGGTGTAGAAGACGAAACC
>CAJAKT010000321.1 GCA_903940375.1 uncultured bacterium
GCACCGGCACCGGCATTGCGGCCGGCACTGCATCCGGCATGGGCATGAACGCAGGCCAGGGCCGCGGGATGGGCAGCGGCAGCATGTCGGGCATGGGCACCGGTGTGGCCGCGCCCTCGGGCACGCTGACCGCAGCTCAGAAGTCCGACCTGGTTGCCATGGTCGAGGAAGAGAAGCTCGCCCACGATGTCTACGTCACCCTCGCCGCGAAGTACCCGGCTGACTACCAGTTCAGTCGGATCGTAAGGGCCGAGGCACAGCATCAGACCGCACTGCGCACGCTGCTCGTCCGCTACGGGCTGGATGATCCGACGGCCGTCCTGGCCACGGGTGTGTTCGCCAGCACGTCATTCCAGTCGCTCTACGGCGACCTGCTCGCGGATGCGACCAGCAACGCGACGGCACTCACGGTCGGCATCGCGATCGAGAAGCTCGATATCGCCGACCTCACCGATGCGATGAAGGGTGTCACCGCACCCGACGTGCTGCAGGTCTACACGAACCTCCGCGATGGCTCTGAGCGCCATCTGGCCGCCTTCGGCGGCTGACAGCACGGCACCCGGATGCCCCACGTCACGACGTGGGGCATCCGTCGTTCGTCGTGACACCTGGCACCCCGAACGAAAGGGCGATCTCAGCCAGCGAGGGCCTTGGTCTTCAGAGCAGCGAACTCGTCCTGCGTGATGGCACCTGAGTCCAGCAGCGCCTTCGCGGACGCGATCTGGTCGGTAGCCGACGTGCTTCCTGCGACGGACTTGATGTACGACTGCTGGGCAGCCTGCATCTCCTTGGCCTGGTCCAGTTGGCGCTCCTGCATGCCCTTGCCGCGAGCAATGACGTACACGAGGATGCCCAGCCACGGGATGATGATGACGAAGAGGATCCAGAAGGTCTTGGCCCCTCCGCCCAGGTCCCTGCTGCGGAAGATGTCGCCAAGGACCCAGAAGAGGCACATGAACCAGGCGAAGAACAGGAAGAACTCGAACAGTGCGATCAGGAATGAACCATTGTCATTGAACATGTGCGTCCCTCTCTCTCGATGATGGTCCGGTGGACCGTGATGTGGCAGGCGTGAGTTGTTCATTTGGCGCGCTTCTCGCATCGCGGATGGCAAACCACTGGCGAAGTCCGGTCGCATCGCGCCCGCTGCGCAGCAATCCGGTCATGAACTTCATGGGCTCGTCGACGTGGCGGAAGAACAGCTGGTATCCCTCGCAGAGGTAGTGCAGGCCGGGCTCACCATCCGGCGTGGTGAGGAAGCGGTCCTTCGGACAGCCCCCATTGCAGGCGAAGCGCACGTCGCAGGAGAGGCAGTAGGCGGGCAGATCATCGCGCTTCGCATTCCCGAAGGCCCGTTGCTGTGGAGACTCGACGAGCTGCAGGAGCGTGCGACCCTGGGTGATATTCCCCAGCAGATGCTCGGGGTCGACGTAGTGGTCGCAGGAGTACAGGTCGCCGTTGTGTTCCAAGGCGACGGCATCGCCGCAGGTGCGGGCGTGGACGCACAGGCCGACCTGGTCCATGCCCATCCAGTGCGCCAACGTCGTGTCGAACATCGTCACGAAGACGTCGCCGACATCGTGGCGGGCCCATTCCTCGAACACGTCGATGAGGAACCGTCCGTACTGGGCGCCGGAGATGGACCGGTCGCTGGCCTGCTCACCGGCAACGTGCTCGACGATCGGGATCAACTGGATGAACGTGGCGCCTAGCTCGTCGCGCAGGAACGTGTAGACCTCACGGCCGTGGTCGCCGTTCGCCGAGTTGAGGGTGACCAAGGCGTTCCATTCGACGCCGTGACGTTTCAATGCGTCGAGTCCCGCGATCACCCGGTCGAAGGTGGGCTTGCCGCCCTTGTCGACCCGGTAGCGGTCGTGCATCTCACGCGGCCCATCGATCGACACTCCCACGAGGAACCCGTTCGTCGCGAGGAACTCGGCCCACGCGTCGTCGATCAGCGTCGCGTTGGTCTGCAACGTGTTGAGGATCCGCTGGCCGGGTACCGCGTGCTTCTGCTCGAGCGCCAGGCTGCGCGTGAAGAAGTCGATCCCCATCAGCGTCGGTTCGCCGCCCTGGAAGGCGACGACAACCTCGTCCGATCCGCGCTGGGCGGCGAGGAGTTGCGAGATGTAGGCCTCGTGGACGTCGGGCGGCATGCGAAACCCGCTGCCCGGGTACAGCTCCTCCTTGGACAGGAAGAAGCAGTACTCACAGTCCAGGTTGCAGATCGCCCCTGTCGGCTTCGACATCACATGGAAGGCACGTGACGTCATCGCCGTGCGCTCAGTCAAGTAGGAACCACCCACGCACGGTCGCCTCGTGGTCGACATAGCGCTCACCGGAGATGTCGACGACGGCCTTGTCGATCATGCCGCCGGTGAACGGGAACGGCGCCTGGTAGCTGGGGGTCACGGCGGACCCGCTGTCGCGCCCCACCGAGATGCCGTCTCCTGTCAGGCAGAAGACTCCGGGCTGGGTGGTGATCTGGCCCGAGCCGACAGCCTCGGAGTCGACGTACAGCGTCAAACTCCCGGTGGCGCCGGGCATGAGGGGGTTGTCGCTCTTGCCGCTGGCCACAAACTCAGCGACGCACAGGTGCTCGCCGGGCGTCAGGTCGCGATCGGCGACGATGTCCTGCAGGTACGTGCCGACCCAGTTGAAGGTGTAGCGCAGCCGGCCATCCTTGACGTACAGGCTGTGACCGCCGGCGACGCCGCCCGCTGCCCACAGCACTCCCTCAGCGTCGGCGTGGTCCACGGCGACGCCGACGGCGATCGTGTAGGACCGTCCTGAGATCAGCGGTCCGGCCGATTCGGGGACGTCGGCGCAGTTGGGGTAGAAGGTGTACTGGCTGCGCGGGCCGCCCGGCCTAGGCCGCTCGGCGAGGATCTGTTCCAGCGCCGACCGATCATCCAGGGGCAGGCCGTTGTACCGCTCGGCGCAGTCGAACCACAGCTGCTTCATGGCCTCGAGACGTTCGGGCTCGGACTCAGCGAGGTTCGTCGACTGCGAGCGATCGGACTCGAGGTGGAACAGCTCCCATTCGTCCTGCTCGAAGTGGCCCCAGCTCGACAGCGGAGGATGGACGGTGCAGGCGAGCCAGCCCTCGTGGTAGATCGCACGCTGGCCCAGCATCGTGAAGAACTGGGTCGACTTGGCCGGGGCCGCAGGATCGGTGAGGGCCGCCGCGAAGCTCTCCCCCTCGATCGGGGCCTGCTCGTAGCCGTTGATGACCGCAGGCGGGGTGATGCCCAGCAGGTCGTAGAGCGTCGGCACGACATCAACGGCATGCACGTACTGATGCCGGATCTGGTCGCTGGCCGGGATCTTCGCGGGCCAGGAGACCAGGCACATGTCGGCGGTGCCGCCCTCGTAGCCGGCCCAGCGCTTCCAGTACGGGAACGGGGTATCCAGCGCCCACGCCCAGCCGGTGTTGTAGTGGTTGTTCGACGCCGGGGTTCCCAGCTCGTCGATGTGCTCCAGCACCAGGTCCGTGGTGTCAGCGATGCCGTTGAAGAACCGCCACTCGTTGAACGTCCCGTTCGGTCCGCCCTCGCCGCTCGAGCCGTTGTCCGAGACCACCACGATGATGGTGTTGTCGAGTTCGCCGGCCTGCTCGAGGTAGTCGATGATCCGTCCGAGGCGGTCGTCGTAGTAGGAGATGTAGCCGGCGAACACCTCCGCCATCCGCACGAACAGCCGCTTCTCGTCATCGCTCAGCGACTCCCACGGGCGCACGGTGTCCAGCATCGGCCACGGCTCCCCATTCGGTCCCGTGCGGTTCGGCTCACCATGCGGATTGATGTCCGAGAGTTGCGTGCCCTCGGGCAGCAGGCCCAACTCAATCTGCCGCGCGAGGATCTCCGGCCGCATCGCCTCGTATCCCGCATCGAACACGCCCCTGTACCGGTCGGCCCACTCCAGTGGCACCAGGTGCGGGGCATGCCCCGCCTGCGGCGCGAAGTACATGAAGAACGGCTTGTCCGGGTCGATCGTCTTCGCATCCTGGATGAACTGGATCGCCCGGTTCGAGAGATCGTCGGCCAGGTGGTAGCCGTCCTCCGGCCTCGCCGGCGGCTCAATCGGATGGTTGTCATGCACGAGGTCCGGGTAGTACGAGTTCGTCTCCCCGCCCAGCCAGCCGTAGTACCGCTCGAAGCCCCGGCCCAGCGGCCACCGGCCCTTGTAGGCGGCGACGTTGCACTCCTCGCCGGGAGTCAGGTGCCACTTGCCGACGCAGTACGTGTTGTACCCCTGCCCGGCCAGCACCTCGGAGATCAGCCCGGTCTCGAAAGGGATCCGCGTGGAGATGCCCGGGAACCCCGACGCGAACTCCGCGATCGTCGCCATCCCGATCGTCGTCGCATTGCGACCCGTCAGCAGCGACGCCCGCGTCGGAGAGCACAACGCCGTCGTGTGGAAGTTCCCAAAGCGCACCCCCCGGTTCGCGATCCGCTGCATCGTCGGCGTCTGGATCGGCCCGCCGAACACATCCATCGCCCCATACCCGACGTCGTCCCAGGCGATCATCAGCACGTTCGGTGACGCCTTGGCGGCCGTGGGCGCGAGGTAGGGCTCCCAGTCCGGGACCGAGTCGCGGATGTCGAGTTCGATCTTGCCCTTGAACGTCCCGGTCATGACGACTCCCTCTGCTGGTCCCACCGCATTCACTCAAACACGTCCGCACAGTCCGTGCCTCACTCCAACAGGGTGAAGTGGGCTCATTCGGGCGCCTCGATGTCCGCCCCGCTGATGGCGCTGACGGCCGCCCGCACCGTGGGGAAGCGGTTCTCGGGTCGCAGCGCATCGTCCAGTCCGAATCTGCTTGCCTCGTCGTCGAATGCGGAGCGGGAGCGGGCCAGGACGAAGCGCACGCCCTTGCCTCGCAGTTCCTCGATCAGCGCGATCAGGGTGGCGGCTGCCGAGGCATCGAGATTGGTCACGCTCTCGGCATCGAACACGAAGGCATCAACGGCGTAGGGCGCTGCGGCGATGGCCTCTCGAGCCCGTGTCAGGAAGTAGCGGGAGTTGGCGAAGAAGAGTCGGTCGTCGAGGCGGTACACCACGATCCCCGGTACAACGCGGGCGTGCGGGCGGCGTTCGACGTCGACGAAGCGCCGGTCCTGCACGCTCCAGCCCAGGACGGCATCGCGGGGCTGGGCACTGCGGCGGACGACGTCGATGATGGACATCAGTACGGCCAGCACGAGCGAGGGCAGCAGGCCGATGGTGAGCATCCCGACGACGACGACGGCTGCGATGAGGAGCTCGCCTCGAGATCCGCGGGCCAGGCCCTTCCATCCGCTGATGTCGATGAGGCCGATCGCGGCGTAGATGATGACGGCGGCCAGGGTGGCCTTGGGTAGCAGCGCGAGGGCACCGGTCAGGAAGAGCAGCACCAAGGCGGCACCGGCGGCCTGGACGAGGCTGACGACCTGGCTGTGGCCGCCGAGACGGACGTTGACGGCGCTGCGCGATCCGCTGGCCCCGAGGGGGAACGACTGCGACAGTCCTGCAGCCACATTCACCCCGGCCAGGGCAATCAGCTCCTGATTGGCATCCACGGGGCGATCTCCCGGCCCAGCGACACTGCGGGCGGTCAGAACGGCATCGGCGAACGCGACGAGGGCGATACCGATTGCAGACGGGATGAGGATCAGTACGTCCCGCATGGAGACGCCGGGCCATGCCAGCGAGGGCAGCCCCGCGGGTATCTCGCCGACGAGGACGACGCCGTGGCCGCCGAGGTCGAGGACCTGCGACACCACGATCGACGCCACCGTCACCAGCAGGAGCATGGGGAACTTCGGCAGGTATCGGCCGCCCACCAGGAGGGCAACCAGCGTGACGATCCCGATGGTCAGCGTCGCGGGGTCGGTGCCGCCGATGACGTTCGCGATGAAGGAGAGGAACTCCTGCAAGGGCGTATCTCCGTCCACGGTCACTCCGGTGAAGACGCCCAGCTGGCCGAAGATCAACGTCAGGCCGAGGCCGGTGAGGAAGCCCAGAAGAACGGCTGTGGAGAAGTAGTCGGAGATCCAGCCCAGGCGCAGCAGTCGGGCGGCCAGGAACACGATGCCGACGAGTAGGGCGAGCATCGCGCCCAGTGCCGGGTACGCGGCCGGGTCCGCGGACACCGTCAGCAGGGCCGGCGACACGAGGAGAGCCGCGGTCGCGGTGGGGCCGGTCATCAGCACCTGGGAGGACCCCAGCGCCGCGTAAGCAACCAGCGGGATCAGCAATCCGTACAGTCCGGCCGCGACCGGGAGTCCCGCCGTCTGCGCGTAGGCCATGGCCTGCGGAACGGCGAGGGCGGCGATGGCGACGCCGGCAAGGACGTCGGTACGCAGGCGCCGACGGGTGTACGAGCGCAGATCGACGAGGATCGGCAGGAGGCTGCGCCGGGGCGGGACCTGAGGCGCCTCAGCGGTGAACGGGCGCGGCCGGTTCCCTGCGTACTCGACCTCCGCCGGCTGCGGCTGCACCCCGCCCAGGTCGGCGACCCGGGCGGCGTCGTCATCGGGGTGGTCAGGACCCGGGTGCTGCGTCACAGGCCTATCTCCTCGAGGGCCACGGGGGTGAGGAACGGCCGGATGAACAGCGCGCACCCGCCGGACTGCGCTGGAAGGCTTCCGCTGACGACGGTGATCTCGTAGACAAGCCCCGTTTCGGCGATGCGTGGAAGGGCGACCTGAATGTGGACGTCGCGGGCATGACGGTCCTCGATCTCCAGCAAGGAGAGCACCGCGGCCACGAGCCGGGTCGGGTTGTTTCCGGCGTCGCTATACCAGCGATCGAGGAACATGCCGGTCGGCAGATGCCCCATGATCCGGGCAGGCTGCCCCGTCAGGTACACCGTCGACGGTGCGAGATCCAGCAGCACGAGGCGATGCCCGTCGAATCGCATGCCCCGCGCGGAGTGGACATACATCGTCTGCTCGTCATCCGGAGGCGGAGAGACTCGTGGCGGGGATTCACCAGCCGTCATGACCGTCGCCTCCCTTCGACCCTTGCGAGGCCTCCTGGCAAGTCGATCAGTTGCGAAACCGTCTGGCATCACCCGAATCGGGCGAAGGGGCTAGTGGTCGTGGACAGAACCCTCGACGAGTCCGATGGCGCGGGCCCGCTCCACGGCGTCGGCCCGCGAGTCGACGCCGAACTTGCGGTAGATGGACTTCGCGTGGGTCTTGACCGTGTTCGTCGACAGGAAGAGGTGCTCGCCGATCATCGGGAACGTCAGGTTGCTGGGCAGGAACTGCAGCACCCGTAGTTCCGCCGTGGTCAGGGGCGATGATGTGAAACCGTCGATCGTGCTGGAGCGCAGGGCAGCCTCGGCGTCATCGAGCAGGTCACGCGCCATGGTTTCCATCAGTTCCGGCGTCATCCGGGCCCGTGCTTCCGCGATCAACTGACGCGCCATGCCGCTATCGCCCAGCAGAACCGCGGCCCGAGCAAGAATCAGTCGACCGCACACTCCGAACCAGGGCAGCACCTCGTCCAGTGCTCCGGACATGCGCCGCGCCGTCCCCAGCGCAAGCCGCCCAGTGGCCGGGTCGCCACCCACGGCGAGGACGAGCGCCTGAGCGGTGAAGGGGTGCGCGGAGGTCGCGAGCCGGTCGAGGTGGTTGCGCTCGATGAGGATCGAGGCCTCGGATACCAGGCGGATGGCCTGGTCACGTTCTCCACGTCCAAGAGCCAGAATCGCCTGCCACGCCAGCGAGTCAGCCTCCACCTGAGGGACGTTGAAGATGTGCGACAACCGCTGGGCTTGGCTGAGACTTGCCAGGCCCTGCTCGCTGTCCCGTTGGAGGGTGAGTCCGACACCGCGCAGGAACGCTGCTGCCGAACGGAAAGGAGAGTCTGGGGGCAGCCCGACCAGCGCGTCCTCGCACAGGGCGATCATGTCGCCCACCCCGCGTCGGCCGATCACCGCCACCAGGACGGCTACCGACGCGGCGTAGTCGTCGCTGGTGACCAGGGAGCGCCACTGCCGGCCGGCATGCCGTTGCGCGATGAGGATCCATCGGCTGGTCCCGTCCTGGTTGCCCAGTTGCATCGCCAGCCAGCCCGAGGCCAGGGACAGCCACGGGTCGCTTGCGATCTGGTCATCGGTCAGTGCGCCCAGCCAGGCCCGAAGCCTGTCCGGATGACCCGACCCGACACATCCGGACACCTGCGGCCACAGGCACTGTCCCACCAAGGGGATGTCCCCTGCGCAGGTTGCGTGACGGACCGCCGAATCGGCATCCCCCTGATCGGCGAACCACCGGGCGGCGCGTGCGTGCAGAACGGGTACGGCCGCGGGGTCGTTGAGTCGCAACTCGTTCTGCAGCGCCTCGGCCAGGAGGTGGTGGTACCGGTACCTCCGTCCCTCCCGGTCCAGGGGCATGACCAGTTGGCTGCGTTCGTGCAGACGAGCCAAGGTGGCAGAGGAGTCCGTGCGCTCGAGGATGGCGTCGCACGACGGCCCCGAGAGTTCCTCGAGCACCGACGTGTGGGTGAGGAAGGCTCGCGTGTCCTCGTCGAGGTCGTGCAGGACCTCCGCCCGGATGTAGTCGACCACGTACCGGTCCGATCCACCGGGAACCGAGGCGAGCCGTTCGGTATCGCGTTCGCCCTGGACGTCTGAGGTCAGCGCAGCCAGATACACGCCGACCGCCCACCCCTCCGTGTTCTCGACGATCTCCGCCACGACGCCCCTGGATGCGTCGATCGCCAGACCCGTGAAGAGCTCGACTCCTTCGTCAAGGTCGAGCGCGAGATCGGTGCGGTCCACTTCCTGGAGGCGACCTTGCGCACGGGACCGGGCCAGCCATTCCGGGCTCGCTTCCCGAGTCAGGAGCGCTACCTGAGATCCCGGGGGAACGCCGTCGCACAGCGCGGCCAGCAGCCGGTGGCAGGACTCCGTCCGAACGAGGTGCACGTCATCAATGACGAGGAGATACGGAGCCCCGCGCATGCGCGCCAGGCTCGTCATCGCGGGAAGGACGGTCGCCGAGAAGGCCGGTTCCACGCCGGTAGCGGCGGCTCGGGTCTTGGGGGCGGGCGCCCCCAGGGACTCAAACGCCTGGATGAGGGTGAGCGCGAGCGCCGCCGGGTCATCGAGGTGGGGGGCGAGCTGCACGAAGGCGTGACGCCGGGGATCGCGCTCGGCCCACTGCCGGGCCAGTGTCGACTTTCCCGACCCTGCGGGTGCGGTCACGAGCACGAGTTCGGCCGTGCACACCTGCGCCAGTTCCCTCAGGAGTCGCTCCCTGAGCACTCCGCCTCGCGCGTTCGCTGCCGCGGAACTACCGGGGACGTACCTCCGCCTCGCAACCGGCGGAGCGGACGAATCGGACACTCTTGGGAGTCTACGTCGATTCCTCCGATCGACGCCCAAGAAGAATGTAGAGGCTCAGCGCGATGACCCAGAGGGGAAAAAGGAACTGGCTCAACGATGGCAGGGGCGGAGTAAGCAGTAGGAGCAGCGCAATGACGTAGCCGGGGACGGCCAGCCAGCGGGGGACCGTGCCGGTCCGGGCGCCCATGGTCGTGACCGACAGCATGAACACCGCGACCATTCGGGCTCCGAAGGAACCGAGCAGCGACGTCGCGAGAGCCCAGGCGTAGGCCAAGGTCGTGGCCGGCACTGGTGCTCCACTGACGACGAGGATCAAGGCGCCCTTCAGCGCCGCCGCACTGGCGAAGAGCATCGCGACGAACAGCAGCCCCGACCCGAGGAAGACGGTCTCGAAGAAACGGTCCTCACGGGACCCCAACTGGGCACGAATCACGGCGATGAACCAGAGGAAGGCGATACCGGCGAACGGGATGACCCCGAGGGCGAGCTCCACGGCATCACGGCGCGCCGTGACCTCGATCCACGTTGCAGGGTCTGTCGCCAAGTCCGGTGAGGCACTCTGCAGGAGCAGGATCACCACTCCCAGCGTGACGCCGAAGAAAATGCCAGCGAGCGCAGCGGAGGCGGGCCGACGTATCTCCCTCACCAGCCAGGTCTGGTTCACAGCGAACCTTCCGTCTGAGCAGCCTCGGGGCGTTGACGAGTCAGCAACCCTGCGGCGACGCCGGGCTCCCCTGAGCGATCGGATGCCCGACGTCGTCTGTGGACTAGCAGGCGTCGCTACTAGCGGCGGTCATCACGCCGATCGTCACGGCGGTCACCGCGACGGTCGACTCCTTTGGCGACGACAGCCACCGTGGCGACTGTTGCGGCGGTGCGGGCAACGGGAGCGCCCACTACACCACGACGCATTGCACGAGCGGGGCGAAGCGGCATGTCAAATTCCTTCCTCGACAGCTAGTGCGGAATCCAGGGACGCGGCAATTGCCTGGATGGGGATACGTCCTGTGGCAACCAACTGGCCGCCCGCGCGACGAGCTGCACTGGCGAACGGAGCAGCCCACGTGTTCTCCCAGACCAAAACGAGCGCAACAGTGCCGGGATCCATCGCGGCCGCGAGATCAACCACGTCATCCGCAGCGAGGATCTCGGCCAGGTCTGCCTCGAGTGCGCGGATGTCGTCCAGGCCCGGAGCCTCGTCCAGCTCCAGCGCGTCCACAGAGCCGTCCTCGTTCTTCTGGAGCAGGAGCACATCGAGTACCCGAATGGTCTTGTGCTCTGCGAGCCGCACCAACTCCTCGGCGATCTCGCCATTGAAGTTCTGCTGACCAGCCGGGAACTCGACAATCAGATAGTCCACCGGTCCCAACTCGTCGATGGTCGCATCATTCGACTCTGTCATGAGCCCTCTTCCTCTCGTTGTTGCTTCGACGGTAGGAGCCGTGCTCGTGCCGCGAATCACCCCAAAGGTGTGAAAGGAGCGCTCTCAAGACGTTGGCAGGCTGACCTGCCACTTCGACCACCGTCACATGATGTTCACGGCCCGCGCCAGTACGAGGGCGACCAGGGCCAGGGAGAGCGCCGCCTCAAGTATCAGCATCAGTTTGGACCAGTGTCTGATGGCCGATACATCGGTCGGACTGAACGCGGTTGAGGTATTGAAGGAGAGTGCGAAGTAGTCGATGTACTGAGGGAACCAGGCCGGCCCCACCTCGTCGAGATCCGTCTCCGGGAAATGGAAGGCGGGCCGCGCGTCGAGCCCACCGCACGCTCGGACAGCTGGTCCCCCGGCGTCGAGGTGCCAGTACCAGAAGGCAAACGCGATGACGTTCGTCACCCAGACGACAACGCCAATCGTCAAGAGCCGACCTGGACTGGCAAAGTCGGCATTCTGCAGGATGCCAATGATCAGCCGGACGGTGGAGACGGCCGTAGCGACCGTCATCGTGACGATCATGAGGCCCGTGACGATCCGCAGCCATCGACTGCGTCGGTCAATGCGACCCGGATCACCGATGGTCAGCACGACCAGGAACACGACTAAGAGCGAGGGGTACCCGACGTGCGCCGCCTCACCGAGCCTGAACTCCGCCGGCACGAACAGGTAGAGGGCCGCAGCCGCCACTACCGCGATGGCCATCGGTAGGCGCCTCTCGCCCTTACGAGGTACCCCGGTTTGGCCTGTCACGGCGGTCACACCCTCCCCATCAAGCGCCTTCCTGCGGCGGGGACGCGTCCATCGGCTACGGCCGCTCCCTCCAGTCCTGTCAGATGCCGAGTGCCTTTGCCTTGGCGGCCGCGAACTCCTCGTCCGACAGGATTCCCTGGCTGTGGAGTTGCGCGAGGTTCTGCAGTTGCGCCATCTGGTCGTCCGCGGGGGCGACTTCCTGGGCTTCTGCCTGCTGCTGGTCGTATTGCGCCTGAGCCTGTGCGTCGTACTTGCTGGCCTGACGGTGCGCGACGCGTCCAGAGACCGCGGTGGCGGTCCCTGCGACGACAGCGGTGCGGGCGGCCATACGCATGAGTCCCATGTCTGTTGCCTCTCAATCGGTTGGAGCGGAAGGTGGTCAGGCGGTGATGACGGATTCGACAACGTCGGATGGGATCCGCACGGTGTCGATGACGAACGCGTCAGCGGACCTGAGAGCACCGACGATCTCCTCGGCCCACCGGTTCTCAAAGGCGATCAGCATCGCCGCGCTGTTCAGTGGCAGGTCCTCACTGACCTCGTCGGCGTCATCTGGGCCGAGAGCTCCGGGCTTGACGATGTCGATTGAGGCGTAGCTGGCGCCGGTCTCGGCGTCGAGGTCGCCGATCTCAAGCGTCGTGACGACGCCGTCGGCATCCTTCATGATGAAGGTGATGTCCAGAACACGGATCGTTCCGTTGTCCACCTGCCGCATGATCGCTGGAGCGATCTGCCCGGTGAACTTGTTGCCGGGAAAGCCGATGATGTACACATCGACGGGGCCAATGGCCATGATTCCTCCTGTGAGTCACTCAAGTAGCCGGGGAGTCGCCCCGGTGGCGCAGTGTCAATGCTTGGCGACCGACTTGCTCGGGCCTTCGCCTTCAGCGCTGTGCGCCCCCCTTCGTGATCGTTCCGGAGTCCGATAACGGAGTCACCAAGGAAGTCGAGCCACACCCGTTGGTTCTGCCATAAGCGCACTCCCACCTGACAGCTCAACGGTAGGAGCCGCACCCCGGATGCGAATCACCCCAAGCGTGTGAAAGCTCGGTCTGGCAGTTCGCTGCGGGAAGGTCGAACGTGCCGCACGACGCAGCCAAAGCCGGAGTCGCCGCGACCTCCTCCGGCGTCATCGCGGAATCGACCAGGGTCTCGAGGGTGGGGCGACGACAGCAGGGTCCCGCTTGACGCGACGCAGGCCCAGTGTCATTCAGCCCTGATTCGGGAGCCCGAAACCCACAGTCCCACTTCAGGCAGCGGAGGTTCCAGATTCGGAACTGCTCAGTACTACGTCTGCGCCATATCGACGAAGCGCGAGTAGTGACCCTGGAATGCCACGGTGACGGTCTGCGTCGGACCGTTGCGGTGCTTGGCCACGATGAAGTCGGCCTCACC
>CAJAKT010000322.1 GCA_903940375.1 uncultured bacterium
AGCAACAAGCGACGCGGGGTGGAGCAGCTCGGTAGCTCGCTGGGCTCATAACCCAGAGGTCACAGGTTCAAATCCTGTCCCCGCTACCAAATTGAACGTTCAACTAAATGAACGTTCGGTACGACCGAGGGTCCCTGGTTCTCCAGGGGCCTTTCGTCGTTTCGGGGGCCCGCGGCCCGTGAGCGTCTCGGTCGGCTGCTTCGCTGGCACGCCCAATCAACGGTGTAGGGCTTCTCGGTACCTCGCGAGTTCGCGGGAGTCGGCCGCCAAAGTGACACGATGAATGTCAGTCACACCGACCGCGATCTTCGACGTGATATCGATGCCGACGATGAGGCGGAGTGCCGGTTTGGCCGTCCGTGCGGCCCATGGCAATGATGGTACTGCCTGTAGTACCATCATTTGGTGCCACCAGTCCCCAGGATTGTCGACGCGATGCGCAACAACCCTAGGGACGTGAGGTACGCGGATCTGTTCAAGGTGTGTGAGCACTACTTCGGTCCGGCTCGCAGCAGCGGGTCGTCCCACGCGGTGTTCAAAACCCCGTGGGCCGGTGACCCGCGCGTGAACATCCAGAACGATCACGGCAAGGCCAAGGAGTACCAGGTCCGGCAGGTCCTGGCAGCGATCAGGAAGTTGGAGGAGTCCAGTGGCGAGTAAGCGCAAGGCGCTCCCATCGGCAGATCACTACACCTATCGACTCGCATGGTCGGTCAAGGATGCGGAGTTCATCGCCACGGTCGTGGAGTTCCCGTCGCTGTCCTGGATCGCGGAATCACGCGAGAGTGCGCTGGACGGGCTGACCTCATTGGTGGAGGAGGTGCTGCAGGACATGCTCACTGAAGGCGACGAGATCCCAGCACCGTGGGACGAGCGGACCTTCTCCGGCAAGTTCAACCTGCGTCTAGGCCCGGACCTGCACAAGAAGGTCGCGCTCGAAGCGGCCGAGCGTCACGAGTCGATGAACACCTACGTCATGAAGCAGCTGGGCCTTATCGACGCATGAGCGAAGCGAGATTGTGCATTGGGGTGCAGGCCTGCACCCCCGGGGAGGCGCCAGGGTTTGGGAGGAGTGCAGCGACGGCTGCTGTCCCCGCTACCAACGAACAATGGCCCAGGCTGATTCCCGGGCCATTCGGCATTGCCGTCTCGGCGGTGACAGAGATGAGATAGCGAACGCGTCGCCGTTGCCGTGGCATGGGGCACCTGAGTAGGCAAAGATGCTCGAATGTTCATGCGTCGCGCTGCCACGTCCGCCCTCTCGCTATTGCTCCTTGCTTCCGCATTGCCCTTGAGTATCGGCCTTGCGACCCCAGCGCAGGCCGCCACGACAACGAGCTACACCTTCGCGCAGCTGGTCGATGCTGTCCCGGTCGCACCCCCGCTCTATGTCGGCTATCGCGGGCCTACGCAGTTCATCCCCGCTGCCACCGCACTCAAGAAGGACTCCAAGGGCTGCAACCTTCGCCAGCGAATGATCATCTCCCTCGCCCAGGTCAAGCCCAAGGTCGGCGCACGCTGCCGCATGACGGGCGGCACGTGGGTTACCGCGCTTGGCAGGACCCAGAAGACGGCCAAGGGCCTGAACATCGCCCCGATCATGAGTTACAAGGAGGCGTGGGGTCAAGGTGCCTACGCCTGGACCCCGAGCCAGCGCCTTGCCTGGGCCACCAACACGACGACCACTCCCGTGAAGACCCGCGCGAAGGGCGTGTCCCCGCTGCAGGTCACCCAGAAGCTCTACACGAGCCAGGAACTCAATGCGCTCAGCCTCATGATCTCGGATGCTGCGGATGAGTCCAGCGCCCTGAACGAGTGGATCACCTACTGCAATAGGGATATTGGCTGCCTGCTGCGAGTCGCGAGCGTCTGGCAATATGCGGAGACGATCGGGGCCTTCCACCTCAAGGGCGGCCTCGAAGCCTGTAACGGAGTCGTCGCCCGCCTCACGAACGTTGCCGCTTGGGGGCTCTCGCTCAGCCCCGAGGAGATCGCAGACATCAAGCTGAGGGCCGATCGCTGCCAGTCGAACACCCTTTACACGGTCGAGGACTTCGCGAAGCTGAATGGCATCTTCGTAGCTGTCCAGCCGGCTGTTGTCCCTGAATCCTCGAGTGCCGGTAGCGGTGCGGGGGGTGGCGTCACCCTGCCATTCGACAGCTACGCCGCTCCCGTCACCGAGCCGGTGAGGTCCGCGCTCTTCGGCCTCACCGCGCCTGTTGACTGGGTGAGTCCGCAGGTCCCGACAGGATCACTTCGAATGTGGGATGTCGGGGTGTCCTGGAAGGAGATCGAGACGTCGAAGGGCGTCTACGACTGGTCGAAGCTCAGTGCGGCGGTGCAACGGGCCTCAACCCTCAGCGCCGATGTCCTGTACGTCCTCGGCAACACCCCCGCCTGGGCCAACGACGGCAAGGGTGACAACGCCCCGCCCAGCAATCTCGACGACGCCGCTGAATTCCTCAAGGCCGTCTGCACGAAGTACGGCGGCGAGATCGGGTCATACGAGGTCTGGAATGAGGGCAACATCCCGCGTTACTGGTCAGGCACCCAGCAGCAGCTGGCCGACCTGACCGCGAAGGCGCACGCCGCCCTCAAGGGCTGCTCGGGGTCGACACAGGTGGTCGCCGCGAGCACCGGGGTACGCGCGTCGGGCACCTTCGCGAACCAGTACACCCAGTACCTGTCGGCGCTGAAGGAGAGGAACTGGCCCGTTGACGCGTTCTCTGTCCACAGCTACCCGCTCCCCAGCGGAACCCCGACGACCCGGCTCGATCTCGTCGCGCAGTTCAAGACGATGCTCGCAGTCAATGGTGCACCAGCCGACCGCGGGATCCTCGACACCGAGCTGAACTACGGCCTTGCGAGCTCATCTGAGGGGCGGGTGCCGCTCAGCGATGCGACAACCGCGGCCTACATCTCACAGTCATTCATCCAGTCGGTGCAGTACGGCATCGACTCGACCTACTGGTACCTGTGGTCCGGCAGCGACTACGACCTTCTGGGTGGGCAGTTGAACCCCGGCACCCCTGCCGCGAAGCAGGGCTGGAGCACCACGTACTCCTGGCTCCTCGGGTCACGCATGCAGCGCTGCGGCACGGCTGGCCCGTCCGGGTCCGTCCAGATCTGCCAGCTGACCGGCGCAGACGGCAAGAACTTCTCTCTGCTCTGGACGACGTCGGCAACCGCCAAGGTCGATGTAACCGGGCTCGGGTCGAACATCTGCCGTCTCGACGGTGGCTGCGCTGTGATCGCATCCCCGACCAGCGTTGATGTCACCGAATCGCCAATCCGGATCGCTGGTTGACGGTCCGGGACATCGAGGCAGCCCGGCTTGGACGTGCTCCGGAGCTCAAGTAGATCGAGCCGCTTTCCGACACTGCAACGTGATCTGGCCGTGACCTCCCCGATTCACCCTGGCCTGCTCCGTTCAGGTCTTCGGACAGAAGAACTCCACGGCGATGCCGTCCGGATCCCGCGCCGTGACCGCCCAGCCGTAGGCGGCATCCTCAATGGGGCCGTGCTCAATGCCGATCGAGTCCATGTGCGCAGACCATTCGCGGACGTCATCCGCGCTCGCGCACTCGAGGCCGATGTGATCGAGTCCGACGCGGGAGTGGTCGAAGACGTCCGTGGAAGCAGTCGCGAAGTGCTGAGTGAGTCCGATGACGAGCCCGCCGGGCCACTGCATCCGAGTGCGCTTCCACCCTGGCCCCTCCCGCTCGATCTCAGTCGCGTCGCCGAGGAGCGAGCGGTACCAATCGGCGCTCGCCTGCCTATGGGTGACGCTGAGGGTCAAATGGTGGATTGTCGGTCGCTGCATGGATTCGCCTCCTCAAGCACATGCAGGGGTCGCAGAGGCGCCCCCCGCATGAGCCTACGGTTCCTTGAGGGGCGCGGTTGCGCCGCTTGCACCAGTCTGGTCGGCAGGCGAACGACCTCGCTCGCATAGTCGGCTCCCTCCCAGCACGTAAGGTGACGTGCCGATGTCCACCAGCAGTGAGAGGAAGCTTCCATGAGTGATCAGGCAGGCACGAACCCCGATGACGCCGTGCGGCGGCTGGACGCG
>CAJAKT010000323.1 GCA_903940375.1 uncultured bacterium
GACGGCATCTGGTGTTGCCCGCGCAAGCGCCGACCTGCGCTCGATGACGGCGTCATTTGGCCAACGCCTTGGATCCCCGCCCTTCCTGGTGAAGTAGGTGCCGGCGATCAACGTGACAGGCACACCGTCGAGGACGCCGATTTGGCCCTGATTCCACACCGGCTCGTTCCGCACCCCGAGGCTGGCGATAAGCATCTGAATACCCGGCACGGTGAGCAGCGACTCGATGAAGCCCTCGCAGACCTTCGATCCGTCGCAACCGGTCAACGGCTGGCGCGGATCGAGGTTCGCCACCACGGTGCCGTCCCACGGTGAGCCGAGCGTCGTGTACGAGGTGACGCTGACCGGAACGTCGCCGAGCTTCACCTCGCGGATTCCGGCGCGGCCGATCAGGCCGCCGAGGGAGTGACCGACGACGTCGACACTCGTGACGCCGTACTGGGTGCCGAGATACCGGATGAACCGCGCGAGGTTCGCTCCGCTCTGGTCGACGGAACCGATCGCATTGATCGTCAGGGGTGCCGGCAGTTGGGCCGGGCAGTCGGAGAACGGGCCGCTATAGGGGTCCTTGGTCTCGGTGACCGTGACGCCGCCGACACTCGCCGGCGCGGTGTACACCTGATAGCCGCGTTGGACGAGGTAATCACGCAGGTAGCCCCAGGTGTTGCCCGCCGAGTAGCCGGACGTGCAGGCCTGCGTGGGCGTGGTGAACGGCGTGGTGGCCGCAGTGCCGGACACGAGGACGACGGCGTGCTGCACTGGGCGGGATGTGTCCGCTGCTGTGGCAGCGGCCAGCCCGGTCGTCGCCATAACGGTGCTCAGTGACAGCGCGAGCAGGCCTCGGGTGATCTGCTGGAGAACCGGCCTCGTCATGATCGGGTGATCCTTCCGTCGAGTCGTGCTGCCGTGACGACGCCACCGCGTGCGAGGTCAGTCGTCATGGGTTTGTCAGGGGATGAAGTACATGGCATTCGGGAGAAGGAAGCCGGCCATGAGGCTTCCTGATGACATGTCGCTCACTTGATCTCCGATGCTTGCGAAGATTCGGTAGCCGGCGCGCTGCAGGGCGGCCCGCTCACCTGACTTGTAGGCATCGGCGCTGAGCCCCGTCTCGCCTGGTGAACGCAGTATGAGCTTGTCCCAGTCGGTGATTCCGTGCTGCTCGAGACACGCTTGCGTCCAGGATCTGGTGGCTTCGGCACGCCCCGTCATGATGACGACTCGGATGCCTGACGTTCTCAAGCGATTGTAGAGCCTGCGCACGGGAACGATGGGTGTGCTCATGCATGCCTCGTTGAATGCGTTCCAGCCGTCCTGATCGAACGTGAAGTCCGTACCCTTGTAGAACTCATAGTTGCTCAGGAGCGTTTCATCGACGTCGAAAACAACAGTCGCCTTGCAGGACCGCGGGTTCCCGTCGCACTGATTGTCGATCCGCTCTTTCACCCAGTCGAATGCGGAAGTGGCGATCTTCGCCTGCTGGCGCAACGCCTTGCCGGAGTCGTAGTAGGCCTTGACCTCGGTGGCAAAGCCTGGGCCGACGAAGTAGGGGACCGTGGCTGTCAGCGGTGGGAGGTTTTGACCCGTGCCCCAAGTCGGCCTGCCAGCTGCGGTCGATCCCGGATTCACCCACGGGTTTCCCTCGGCGGGGGCCGTGCCAAGAGCCGGAGCCACCACTGCGTGGAACTTCGTGACCGGACCTGAGCCCTTGCCCACGCTCGGCGGACTGTCAGCCACCTGAACAGAGACTGCGCTTGACGCAGACACCTCGAACGAAGCACCATCCGCCGACCGTGAGACCGATGATGACGAGCAACCGGCGAGGACGACTGTGAGCACGATGCCTACGGCGGTGGTGCGAAGGGCAACAGCCGCCAGAGTCTGGTTCATGCAAGCGAGACTGGCACGGAGAAGGCCCTTCGCCAACGGCTGCTACACCCCCAGTTCGGGGGGTGTAGCGCCCTCACGAACCACGCCCTTATCGCGCACAGGTAGGGCCTTCCCTCATTCGCGGCGGCGCCTCACGACCGGAGCGATGGGGTCATCCCGGCAGGCTTTCCCGGCCTGCATTAGCGTGTGGGGGTGTTCGACACCGTTCAAGGCCTGGTCCTGCTCGCTCTGTGGGTCGTCACGCTGGGCGTCAAGGCATTCGCCTTCATCGACTGCCTGCGGCGTTCACCCGCTGCCTTCCCTGCTGTCGGCCGCCAGACCAAGCCCCTGTGGCTCATCCTCACCGGCCTTGCTGCCGGTACCGGAGTGTTCCCGGGCTTCACGCTGAACCTCGTCGGACTTGCCGGCATCGTGATCGCCCTCGTCTACCTGTTCGACGTGCGCATCAAGATCATCGACATCACGACGCGTCGCTGGTAGCCATGCGCATCGAGGCTGTGCGAGGTGACATCACCGAGCAGCAGGTCGATGCCATCGTCAACGCGGCGAATTCAGGGCTGCTCGGCGGCGGGGGCGTAGACGGAGCGATCCACGCGGCGGCCGGTCCTGAACTGCTTGCCGAGTGCAGGCGGGTCCGTCGAGATGAGCATCCCGACGGGCTACCCACAGGTGAAGCGGTCGCCACTGCGGCAGGCGGGCTGCCCTGCCGATTCGTCATCCACACGGTGGGGCCGCAGCACCACGAGCATGCCGATGGCGGGGTCTCTTTGCTCGCCTCCTGTCATCGGCGTTCGCTGGAAGTAGCAGACGCACTGGGCGTGAGCACGATCGCATTCCCGGCGATCTCCTGCGGTGTCTACGGCTGGTCGGTCGTGGATGCGGCACCCGTGGCGGTTGCCGCGGTGCGCGAGTTCGGCGCAGCGCACCCCGATTCGAATATCGAACTAGTGCGCTTCGTGCTGTCCAACGCGGACGCGCTCGCGGCGTTCGAGGCGGCCTGCTCAGCCCTCGAGTGAGATCCGGATTCGCCGAAAGCCCTTGCCCTTGCTCTCTACCTTGAGCACGCGCATCTGACCGACCTGACGCGTTGACGCAACATGGGTGCCGCCGTCGGCCTGCACATCGAGCCCCGCGATGTCGACGATGCGAACGATCTCGATATCCGGCGGCAGCAGGTTGGTGGCCGTTCGGATCACGTCGGGGATCGCGAAGGCCTCAGCACGGCTGAGCTCGTACGCCTGGATGGCGCGGTCGGCCTCGACCTCGGTGTTGCACGAGGCCTCGATCGCCTCCTTGAAGCCCGGCGGGATCTCGTCGAGGGCGACGTCGA
>CAJAKT010000324.1 GCA_903940375.1 uncultured bacterium
CTCGTCGACTCGACTTCACGTGGCTCTCCCTGAAGTGATGAAGGCGGCATTCATGATCTGTTCCTCCGTCGCGCTTTCGCCGTCTAGTTCGGCGACCACACGACCCTCATGCATGACAATCACGCGGTGTGCCAGTCCGAGCACTTCCTCTGTCTCCGAGGAGACCATGAGGATCCCCATACCTCGCTCCGCGAGTGAGACGAGCAGGTCGTAGATCGCGCGCTTTGCAGCCACATCGACCCCGCGCGTTGGCTCGTCCGCGAGAAGCAGGACGGGATCCTCTACCAGAGCCCGTGCAAAGAGAACCTTCTGCTGATTGCCCCCAGAGAGGGATGTGATCGGTGTCGTGACCTTCTCGGTCCTGACGCCGACGGCCTCGACCGAAGTGGCTGCCTGGCCGAGGGCCGCACCCTGGGATACGAATCCGAATGACCCGAACCTGCGCAGGTGGGGCATGGTGATGTTCGACTCGACCGACATGTTAAGGAAGAGACCCTGTTCCTTGCGTGACTCCGGCACGAATGCCAGACCACTGCGCAGAGCCTGCGATGGACTTCGAGGCGCGAAGACTTGGCCCGACAGCGTCATGGATCCCGAGTCGACCGATGCGTCTCCGAAAACGGCGTGCAAGACCTCACTGCGGCCGGACCCCACGAGCCCTGTGATCACTACTATCTCGCCTTCACGGACCATGAGATCCACGTCCGAGAAGGCCGATTCACGCGAGAGGCCTTGAATGGTGAGCAACTCCTTCGCATCGAGTGCAGGTGGTCGCCGAGTGGGGAAGTTCGCGGTGAAGGAACGGCCTGTCATGCCTTCGATGAGCGATTCCTCCGTCTCGCTGGCGACGGGCGAGGTCCGAACGATCTCACCGTCGCGCATCACGGTGACAATGTCGGCGATGTCTAGGACCTCACCGAGGAAGTGCGACACGAAGATGATGGTGCGGCCCGACTCGGCTAGCCGGCGGATCAGCGACTTCAGCGCGGCGGTCTCGTCCCCCGTGAGTCGCGCGGTCGGCTCATCCATAACGATCACCCCGGCGTCTCGCGCAACCGCACGAAGGATCTCGACCTTTTGGCGGTCGCCGATCGGGAGGTCGCCGACCGACGCGCGAGGGTTGACACCGATCCCTGTCTCCTCGACCAGTGCGGCGAATCGCCTGTCGAGCTCCTTCCCGCGAACGAACGGACCGGAATGATCCTCGATCCCGAGATAGACGTTCTCGACCACGGATCGCGCCGGTACCAGCGACAGCTCTTGGGCCATCATCGTCACGCCGGCTTCAAGTGCCTGGCGGGGCGAGCTGAGATGAACAGCCCGCCCCGCCAGCATGTACTCGCCGCTGTCTGGCTGAACAACGCCAGCGATCACCTTGCCGAGCGTGGACTTCCCGGCACCGTTCTCACCCACCAGGGCGTGAACGGTGCCGCGCTCGACGGTCAGGTCTACGCCGGCCAGGGCCTGCGTTCCGCCGAAGCGCTTGGAGATGCCGGTCAGCTCGACACATGCGGCCATGTGCTGCCTTAGCCTGCCCACTCGGCTGTGTAGTCGCCCACGTTGGCCGACGTGATCTTGCCGCCGTTCGGGAAGTCGATCAAGGGGTTCACGCCACCGGTGACCGTGCCATCCTTCAGTGCCGCGATCATCGCGGCCATGGCGAGCTGACCCTCGGTGGCCGGGGCCCCGAAGACGTCGCCGAACCACTTGCCCGCAGTGACCGAATCGAGCGCGGCCTGCGAGCCACCGAAGCCGACGAGCTTGATCTTGTCGATCGAGCCGGCGTCTTCAACGGCCAGTTGGGCACCCTGCATCGCCTGATCGGGACCCGTGATCACGTTGATCTCCGGATTCTTCTGCAGCATGTCCTGCGTGCCCTTCATGGCGACGTCGGGGCCGAGGTACTGGCTCTCGCCCTCCGCGACCACCTTGATATTCGCGCTTCCCTTGGTCGCCTCATCGAAGCCGATGCGGATGGCGGTATCGAGGGGGGTTCCCTTGATACCGAAGAAGTACCCGACATTGCACGGATCCAGGTCGGCGCATGCCTCGACGGTCAGTTCGCCGAGAAGAGTGCCGCTGGCCGTCGGCGGGACGAGAACCGAAGCAGATGCGCCCTCGAACTGCGGATCGGACGTGTCGAGCTTGTCGCCCACGATCTGATTGAGCATGACAACCTTCAGGCCGGCGTCAAGCGCCTGCTGAAGATCGGGGATGAGTGCTGCCCCATCGAGTCCGGCAATGATGATGCCCTTGTAGTCACCGGCCGCGATCACGTCCTGAATCTGCTTGGCCTGCTCGCCGGGCTTGAACTGCCCGTCGAACTCGGTGAGCTCGATGCCCTCGGGCGCCGCCACCGCCTGCATCGCCGCGAGAGACGACTGCAGCCACGTGTTGGCGGAACTCGCGGTCAGGTAGGCCACCTTGCCACCGACCGGTGCTGCGACGTCCGCCGCGGCCGAGGACGCCGGCGCTGAACTAGCTGCGGGCGCGGAGCTTGCGTCTTGACTGGAGGACTCGCTGCTGCTGGACGATCCGCCACAGGCGGTCAGGGCCAGTGCGGCTGCCCCCACCGTCGCGACCAGAGCGGCGTGCGTCGCCTTAAGTCGTGCCATGGGTCTTCCTTCCTATCGGGCGGCTCGTGCCAGCCTGTTGCTGCGCTACGTTAGGGCCGACGCCGACAAGCAGAAATGGGCTGTTTGCCCATTCACTAGGCACATCCTAGGCAAATTGCCACAACCACTAATCGCGGCTGAGCCGCTCGTCCCCGCCATCCTTGAGTTTCGCGACGCGGCAGGCCAACTGCACTGCCAGGCGCTCCTCCGGATCGTCCAGGTCGACCGTGAGCAGCGTCCGGAGCCGCTCCACACGGTTGATGACCGTGTTTCGGTGGACACCCAGCGACGCGGCGGTGAGGGTGGCCGACGATTCGAAGTCCAAGTACGTCTCTAGCGTCGTCAGCAGCTGCCCGTCAGCGTCGTTGTCGACGACGGGTGCCAGAAGGGAGCTCGCGAACGCCGCGAATGACTCCGACGCATACCAGCCCAGCAGGATGCGTCGCACGCCGAGAGCGTCGATGTGCTGGATGCCGAACCGACCGCCGCCGGCCTGCGCCACGACCGATGCCTCCTTCGCCTCGCTCAGGCTCGCCTGCAGGCCGTTCAGCCCGTGATACGTGCGCCCGAGTCCCGCGTGGATGTTTAGTCGCGGTGCCCGTTCAACGACCATCTCTACCGCGTGCTGGAGCCGGGCACTCAGAGAGCTCAGCCGCTCCGGCGTCGGCTCTTTGGACTCCGTCAGCCAGAAGGTCCATCCGTCGGGCCGTTCGACGAGGGGGCCGCGAAGGCCGGACTCGACAAGGTGCCTGTTGAGCTCCTCCGTGAGCATGAGGACGCGGAGCGGGTCCGCTTCCCCCGACACCTGGAGGATGATCCCGGTGCACCAGCCGTCGACATGCCAGCCCAGGGTGGCAAGCTGCCGGCGCAAAGGTGCTTCCGCACGCTCGGCCGTATCGAGGATCGCGCTCAGCACCCCCAGCCGGAAGCGCGCGTCACGTTCGCGTTGCAGTCGGTTCTGCACCATCCGCGAGGACACGTACCAGCCGGACATCAGGAGGAGATCGGAGGCCAGAGATCGTTCTGCCGCCGTCGGGGTGTCCAGGCGCACCGACAGCCAGTACGAGACGGGTTCGTTGGGAGCCAGTGTGAGGGGGCGAGTGACGATCACATCGTCGCCCTCGAATACGTCGATCGGGACCTGCCGGACTTCCTCCCAGTCCTGAGGGACCCCGGCAGGATCGCCGAGGATGGTGCTGCCGTCAGGGCCGGCGAGTGCGAGCGGACCGGGAAAACATGCGGCAATCGTTTCGAAGACGCGGTCAAGTGACGCTGCGGTCCCTGCGGAATCTAGGCGCTCGAGCAAGAGCAGGAGCAGGTCGCTGCGCACGACGCTGGGCTGCTTGACGATCGCGCGAAGTCCTTCGGCAAGACGAAGGACTTCGCCCTCCGGCTCCAGGATCAATGGCAGCCGGAGCTTCTCGGAGAGTTTGAAGGCCGACAGCGGAACAAGGGTTCTCTGTGCGCAGAGCACGACGGCGCTGGCGCCCCCCTCGCTGGCCGCGCGGATCGCCATGTCTACCTGGTAGTTGTCGGACACCAGGGACCGTCCGTCGAATACGACAAGCGCGTCTACGGAGATCCGATCCGCCTTGACGCGCGAATCGAGACTCAAGGCAATGACGTCGCCGACACGTCGGTCGAGACCGGCATCACCCGCAAGGACGACGGCCGATTGGCTCCAGGGGTGCGTTCCCAAGAGCTGCCTGACCGTGACCGCGGCCAGTTCTTCCTTGCGACGCGATGCGCTGAGTCTGGAGTCCCCAGCACTCATGCTCACTTGGTCATGATGTCACTGGTGGAAGCAGTTCCGTCAGTCGACGCCTGAGCGTGCCCGATCCCACCCATGCCGCATCCTCCTCACCGAGCGAGGAAATGAGCATCTGCCCCAATGCGGCGAGATCACTCGGTCGCTGCACGTCATCGAGGAGGGGGATGGACGTGATGTCGATCAGTGCGCCACCGAGGATCGGGTCGACGATCGGCATCAGATCGGCCATGAAATCCAGACCGAGGCCGACGCGATCGGCTCCCAGAATGCCTATGGCGTGCTGGATGTGCCGCACCAGATCGACTGATGTTGCCTGATCGGCGAGGAAGGGTGCGAATGCGTTCACGGCCACGAATCCACCGTGGTTGGCAATTGCGCGGATCTGGTCGTCGGTCAGGTTTCGTGGGTGACTCTGGAGTGCGCGGCACGACGAATGGCTTGCGATGAACGGCCCGGTCGTGACGGACTCCACGTGCCAGAACCCGCTCTCGGACAAGTGGCTGACGTCAAGAATGATTCCCAGTCGCGCCATCTCCTGAACGGCTTCGACCCCGAGACTGGTGAGTCGCCCGCCGGTGTCGCGTTCCCCAACTCCGTCGGCGAGCATGGTGCGCCGATTCCAGGTCATGGACACCATCCGCACGCCCGTTTGAAACATCGTGCGCAGGAGGGCGACATTGCTGCCAATGGACTCGGCACCTTCAAGCGCGAGGACGATAGCGATGCGGCCGGATCCGATCGCCTGTTCGATGTCGGCGCCCGTCAGGCAGATGGAGACATCGCCCGGATGCTGCTCCGCAATCCTCCACGCCTCATCCAGGAGCAGCAGCGTCCGGCGGAGTGCCGCCTCGCCGATGTACTGGTCCTCCACGTACACGGGAAGTACTTGCAGGACTACGCCACCGTCACGCAGCTGTGGCAGCCAGAAGTCGCCGAATGGGTCAGCGTGCCCTCGCTCACGCCGGTGCAGGCAGGGAATGAGCAGGTCGTTGTGGCAGTCCGCCATGGCCAAGGGCAGGTTCATCACGTCCTCCGGCCAGGATGGGCCATCTCGAGCGCGCGCGCCAGCTCACCACTCTGCGCGAAGAGGAACGCCTCGCGGATACGTCCACCGCTCACGACGATGAAGGAGGCGCCTTCGACACTCAGGTCGACCGAGGGATCGTCAATGGATGAGCCCGTCATCTTCCAGCGGATGGCCGCCTCGTCTCCGTTTGGCACGATGCTCAGCACTTCGCGTCGATAGTCGGGGAAGAGCGCTACCAGCTGCTCCATTGCCCGCCGGTCCTCCTCGGCGCTGGACACTTCGCTCGCGCCATTCACCATCACGTGGATGTCGGAGGAGAGCAGGGCCGTCGTGGCATTCCAATCATGCGCGTTCTCGGCCCGGTTGTAGGCGCGATAGACCTCTGCTGCATCCATCTCCGCTACCCCTTCAATGGTCCAGCTGCCTTGACCTGGACACGGCAGCCTTGACCCGGCAGGTAGGTCATGGGCACCTCCGCCACCGAGGTGATGCGGACCTGATCGGGGTCGGCGCCGGCGCGCACGGCCGCGTCCACGGCCATCTGCTTGGCTTCGTCCAGGCACGCTTCCCGACCAAGCGACTCGTACCGGTACACGCGGTCCACGGCGCCCGATGCCTCGGCTATGGCAGCGCCGAAGGCGTTGGCCACGGCATAGTTCGCGGGCCGAATCACTTCGGCGATACCGCTGACGTGGTTCGGGACCAGATGGGACCCACCCCCGACGGCGATCAGTGGCATCGAGGCACGGCTTGCCTTCATTCGATCGCACAGCACTGTGATCTGCTCGTCTACCCAAGCGAGGGCGGCGCTGACAGTGGATTCGGAGACTCCACCAGCCAGGGCTACGTCGCCGAATCCCGTCAGGCGTCCAGATCGGACCGCGATGTCGGACAGCGTCAGGGTGCTGCCGCCTCGCACCAGGGCTTCGGTAACGACCTTGTAGCCGACCGAGTCTGGTCCCACGGCCACGGATGCTCCGGATTCCGTGACGATCGTGCCGCCACCGAGGCCGATCGAGATGAGGTCCGGCATGCGGAAGTTCGTGCGCACACCGCCCACCTCTACGGCCGCTGCCGATTCACGGGGGAACCCATCGACCAGGATCCCGACGTCTGCCGATGTGCCACCGACGTCGATGACGAGGGCATCGGACAACCCGGCAAGTGCGCAGGCACCGCGCATGGAGTTGGTAGGACCTGATCCAACGGTGAGGATCGGAAGGCGCACGGCCTCATCGGCCGTCATCAGCGTTCCGTCGTTCTGGGTCAGGAACGATTCGACGTCGAGACCATGGCTGGCCAGGGCTGTCTGGAAACCCTCGACGACGCGGCGTGCGATGCCGAACAAGGAAGCGTTGAGAATCGTGGCGTTCTCTCGTTCAAGCAGGCCCAGTGAGCCGACCTGATGCGACAGCGAAACCGCAACGCTCCCGCCGGTCACCTCGTTGATGATCTCCGCGGCCCGCATCTCATGTTCGGTCGTTGCCGGAGCGAACGCCGACGCGATGGCTACTGCGCGAACACTGCCCATGCAGTCGAGGGCGAACGCGCGGACCCCATCCTCGTCGAGTGGGCTGATCTCTTGGCCGTCGTATTCAAAGCCACCGCGAAGGATGGCGGCCTTGCCAATGACGGCGTCATGGAGGTCCACCGGCCAGGCGAGTCCAGGGCGGATGGCCAGCGAGGACGGGGCGGCGAGGCGCAAAATGCCGACGGCGTCCAGATCGCGGCGGCGGATGATCGCGTTTGCCGGATGTGTGGTTCCGAGCATCGCCTGCGCGATGTGATTGCGGTCGACGTCGACGATCACCTGCTCGAGTGCCACTCGGATGCCATCGCTGGGGTCAGGAGTGGTGGCCGTCTTTGTGCTGGCCAAGACGTTCCCGTCATCGTCAACAACCACTGCGTCCGTGTTGGTACCGCCGACATCGATGCCGATCCGAAGCCGCGTGCTCATGCCGTCACTCCTTCCATGGACACGTAGTCCACGTCGTAGCCGAATGCCTTGGGGCCGACGAGTTCCAACATGCCCGGCTGGTGCCATTCGGGTGCGCAGGGCAGACCAATCACGTTGATGCGCTGACCGTAGGCAAGGGTCTCGGTGGTGATGGGATCTGCGGTCTCGTAGTCGAGGAAGCAGATCAGGTCCGGAGTGGTGATGATCGGTTCGCCGTCCTCGAACGCGATCAGGAGTTCGTTCTGGATCTCCACTCGCATGACGCGATCCGCGTCTTGCAGGTCTTCCAGGACGACGGTGCCCCGGGCGAAGCCTGCCGTCGTGCGACGATCGATATCAATGATCTTCCCCGAGAAGTACCGCTTGCCTCCGGAGAAGCCAAGGAACTCCTCGAATGCTCCTTCTTCACCTCGCTTGACCGCATTGAGCCGCTTACCCAGTTCCACGCAATAGCTCATCGACCCCTGAATGCCATGGGCGGCGACCTGCCTGACTGTCATGGGGTAGCACGAGATCCCGTTCGCCATGCCCAGCTGCATCACCGAGGCTCGAGCGAGCTTCTCCGCGGTCTGGTTGGTCGTCGTCTCGAAAACCACGACGTTGCCCTTCTCATCAGCCACGCTCATCGGAGCTGCGGGAATCCCGGCCAGCGTGAAGACGGTCATCTCGATCTGAGGGAAGGCTCGTCGCATGGAATCGGCGTCGATAACAGGCAGGCCCATCTCCACCGCCGTCGCCAGCGGGATCAGGGTGTTCATGCCGCCCACTTCGATCGGCATCAATGCCACGGGCTCCTTACCCAGGTGAGCAGCCAGGGCCCTGACGCAAGCGACGAATTCGGTGCCGGCAGGTACCTTCTCCAGGATCACCGTGGGTGCACCGATGACAGCGGTCGTGAGCACGAGGCCATCGGGGTCGAGCTCACCCGGCTCCACGATCTGCACGGGTCCGAACTTCTCTATCGCCTGGCGGACCATGAGCCTCGCGATGTAGGGGTCGCCGCCGCCGCCCGTGCCCAGGAGCGTCGCCCCGATGACCATGTCATCAAGGTCGTCCAACGTCAGTTCGCGCATCGTTTCCACCTCTATCAACTCGCGGGACTTTCTCCGTGCGAAGGTCTTGAACGCTAAGCGACCCGGATGGGTCGTGCCATGTGCAATCCGCTCAGGGTCCTAAAGGAACATGGGCAGATCGCCCCGCTCGGCTGGAGGTGATCATCGCCGGTTGCCTCTCCGAAAGCGCTCCACGGAGAACGGTGCAAGTTCCGTCGCCAACGGCTTGCCCTCCACGATGTCCGCCACCAGCCTGCCCGTCCGCGGCGCCAGCGTCACACCGAGCATGGCGTGCCCAGTCGCCATGATGACCTCGGGAGCTCGCGCGATCCGCCCGATGATCGGCAGCCCGTCTGGGGTCATCGGTCGCAGCCCTGCCCAGGGCAAAGGCTTGGAGGTGAGGTCCCTGCCGAGATACCGCTGGGAAGAGGCGATGATGCCGGCCGCACGCCGGCCGTCAACCCGGCCGGGGTCTCCGCCGAACTCCATCGTGCCCGACAGGCGCATCCCACGATCGAGCGGAGTAACGGCCACTCTCGCCTCGGTCAGGTATACCGCTCGGCGCACGGGCACGGCCGGGGTCGCGAGGTCGTATCCGTATCCCTTCCCGAATCGCAGTGGGATCCGCTCGCCGACGGATGAAGCAATGCTCGCGCTTCCTACTCCCGCCGCAACGACCACCTGATCGGCGGAGATGGTTCCCGCGTCTGTCGACAACCTGACTCCGCCGGCGGTGGCGTCGACGCCGAGAACGGGACGCGATTCGATCACGGGGACGCCCAAGGCGAGGAGTGCTCGACGCAGGGCCTCGATGTAACTGTCCGGGTTGAGGTGCATCTGGTCCGGGCAGAGGATTCCAGCGATCACCGCCTCGGAAAGGCCGGGCTCCAGTTCTCGCACACCGGTCGCTGAGAGGAGGCCAGGCGCGGCGAGGCCTGCGGCCGATGCGGCGTCCGCATACTCCCCAATATGCGCCTCATATTCCTCGTGGGACGTGAAGGCCAGAAGCACGCCGTCGCGGTGGAGTTCGAAATCGACGCCTCGCGCTGAATAGCCGTCGAACATGGCCAAGGTCCCGCCAGCAAGTGCGCTGATCGCGGCGAGCCCTTGCTGGAATCGGCGTGGTGACGACGCCCGCAGCATCCCGAACATGAAGGCGACATGACCGGGGTCGAGGTCTGGCGCGACGCGCAGGGGCGAGGACGGCTTGAACATCCAGCGCAATGCCTGACCCACGACCCCGGGGGAAGGGACGGGTGCAGCCATGATGGGCACGACCCAACCCGCGTTACGGCGCGCCGCTCCGGATCCGACGCTGGAGGCCTCCAGGACTGCGACGTGCACGCCACGGGTGGCGAGCTCGAAGGCGACGCTCAGTCCGACGGGCCCAGAGCCGATGACGACAACCGAGTAGTCAGCCATCGTGACGCGCGGCCATCAAGAGGTCCACGACCGACGCATCCTGGATGCCCAGGCCCACGCTCGCGTAGACCGTGAGATCACGCGTTCCGGCTGGGGCGACGATGCGCCCGAGCATGACGTCACCGATTGCGTGAACATTCTCGCGCGCGAGATCCCCCGACGCGAGGGCCGCGGCGACGGGTCCGCATTGCTGGCATGCGGTGGAAACGTCGTCAACGAATACCTCTCCCGCCCGATCAATAACATCGGGACCGAATTCATGGCGGTTGGGTGCGAATGAGCCGACGCTGACAAGCGTCGCACCTGCGGCGAACCAACTGGCGCTGACGACCGGATCGAAGCTCGAGGTGCACAGGATCACCGTGTCGGCGCTCTCGACGGCCCGACGGATGTCGTCGGTCACGCGTAGCCGATCGCTGGCCGCGCCTTCACTGGGGCCGGTTAGTACCAACGGGGCCCCTTTGCGGACGACGGTGGTCACTTGCGCTTCCGGGTACCGCTCCAGAATCACATCCGCGTGCGCCATTCCCTGACGACCGGCGCCGACGACGACGACCTGCTCAGGGGCAAGACCGTCAGCGCGCCAACTGGCAAGGGCTTCGATGGCGGCGACGCTCGCCGCGGGCGTGCGCATTGTCGTGATCGTCTCGCCGTCCATCGTCGCCGCGAGGTCGCCGGTGGTCCTGTCCATCACCATGACAAAGGCGTGAACACTCGGCAGGCCGCGTGCAGGATTGCCCGGATTGACGCTTCCGATCTTGACCACCGGCCATCCGTCTTGACTGGCACGCGCCAGGTAGCTGAATGCGGTGTTGTCGCCGTACGGGAGAAGGGCGCGAGGCGCGAGCTCCGCCACTCCCCCGGCGAATGCCTCGAACACCGCACGCTGGGACGCGACAAGGGCGTCCCACGTCAGGGCTCTCCGGATGTCGTCCCCCGAGAGATGAACGCCGGTAGCCGGAGTCCAGGACATGCGCGGCTCCTTCCACCATCCTCGGGCGAGCGGTGGGGGCCGCTCGTCCCGCGCGCCACCCCATCACCTGCAGAGTAGGCACCGGCCACGCCGCACATCCTGTGCACAGTCCACAGATCGTCAACGCTCGGTGTGCACTCTGCCACTCTCGCAGGTATTGGATAACTGTCAGTCTCCACTCGTGCACCGGAATCTCCCGGCCGTTCAGAGGAGCCCATCATGAGCCGTCGCATTCTGTGGATCAACCCTGTCGGCACGTCCGCTTACGACGAGCCCATCGGCGCCGCACTGCGCGACGAGGCCCTTCCCGACAGTCGCATCGACGTCTGCTCCCTGCCGGGCTTCCCGGTCAACCACCTTGAGTACAACGCCTACGAGATGGTCATGGCTGGTGCGACCATCGGCGCCGTGCGCTGGGGCGAGCAGCAGGGGTATGACGCAGCCGTGATCGGCTGCTTCTATGACCCTGCTTTGCGCGCCGCGCGGGAGGTGTCGGGGAAGATGGCAGTCACCGCACCCGCGGAGGCATGCATGCACCTCGCCACGACCGTGGGCGAGCGCGTAAGCATCCTGGTTGGTCGATCCAAGTGGATCCCCGAGATGCACGAGAACGCCGTTAAGTACGGGTTCGCGGACAAAGTTGCCTCTTTCCGTGTCCTGCGCATGACCGTGAATGAATTCCAGCAGGACCCTGCCTGCACCGAGGAGCGGATCCTCGAAGAGGCGCGCCTTGCCGTCGAGCAGGATGGCGCCGATGTCATCGTCCTTGGCTGCACCATCGAGTTTGGCTTCTACCGCAAGGTCCAGGATGAACTCGGCGTTCCCGTTATCGACGCCATCGTGGCGCCGTTGCGCTATGCCGAGCTGCTCGCAGACATCCGGATGCGGCATGGGTGGGGAACCAGTCGAGTCCGCGGATACGAGCGGCCCGATGAGGCCGAACTTGACGCCTTTGTTCCCGTCTTTGAGCCGACCGTGCATCGCGATCCCAGAGGCGCCGCCTGACAGAGCTCTCCGCGCTGGACTCCATCGGTCAACGTGGCGCCCGTCTTGAGGCCGCGACAAGTCTACGGATATCGAGTCCGCACGAATGGGCCAGGGAATGGGCCAACTTGGCAAAGCTACAACGTACATATTGGATTTGTGGCGCCGCAATACGTTGCGCTGCAACGGATTCCGACCCACCCGGACTCTCCCAGACCCACCCAGGCCCGTCAGGAAGGGACCAGCGCCCCGAGGATGAAAGGCCATGTAAGGGCAACATCGGCACCTCCAACCCATTCGATGCTAGGCGAAGGGGTCTGAGCGGTCCTTCGCCGGCCGCTCTAAGCGAATATCCCTCATGAGGCTGGCCACGCGTTGGCTCGCCACGTAGTACCGGCCTCGTCGCTCGCCCTTTGGAATGAGGAGTTCGGCTTCGACCATCTTCCTGAGGTCGTTGCTTGCAGTCTGCTCTGATATCTCATCCGGCGAGTCCGCGAGACTCGAGCGATACGTACTGTTCCTGACCCGCAGACCCATGGCAGCGTCGAACAGTGCCAAGAGGGATCGCTCTGAGAGGTTCTTCCCCGCGACTAGTGTCTCGAGCTCCCCCCAAAGCCGTTCGCTCTCGCGAATACGAGTGACCAGGGTGCGGGCCTGCCGCAGATGAGCCGTCAGCATGAATCGCACCCAGGGGCGAGCGTCGCTCTCCGGATGCCAAGAGCCCTGACCCACCTCTGCGAGCACGTCGTAGTAGTCCTGCGTGTTACGACCGAGATACTCTTCGATGCTCATGAAGACCGGCGACAGCACTCCGGTTCGTGCCAATACCAGGCTTTGCATGCAGCGCGCCGTCCGCCCGTTGCCGTCCTTGAACGGATGGATCATGACGAGATTCAGGTGGGCCATCGCCGCCCGAACCAAAGCCGGTTCCGCCGCGTCTCGGTTCATATCGAGGGCCAGCTCCCCCATCAATTCGGGGACGCTGCCTACATCCGGCCCCTCATAGACGATGGCCCCATCGTCCTCACGCTGGACAAAGATGGATCCAGCACGCCATAGGCCGGGTCGGTTCGCCATCGCATAGTTGGTCATCATGAAGTGCAGGCTCTTGATCAACTGCTCGCTGTAAGTGAAGTCATTGTCAGTCGCTAGTTGGAGGACATACGTCATGGCCTCCCGGTAGCCGATGAGGGCCAGACGGGTCTCATCACCGGCATCCAGTGGCTCCTCCCCAGCCGCGACGGCGGCTGCATCGTCTAGGCCGGCAATGAAGCCCTCGATGCTGTTCGAGCCCTGGATGTTACGGGCGAAGGACAGCCGTCGGAGCGAGCCTGTCCACCTTCGCGGCTCGCTGAGTTGCCATCGAAGGGTCTTTCGCAACCCCTCGATCTCCTCCAGGACCCGGATCTCACGATCATCGAGGGCAGGCGCCATGTACAACATCGCTGTAACTCCATTTCAAACTATGTTGAATAATGATATTATCAGTCTACAGAGTGGATAGATACCGTCATTCGATACAAGGCCAGACGGAGATGCGGCCGAAGCACAAAGCTCAAGGGCACGCCAGGAAGGAGACGGCCGTGCTGTTCTCAAGGCGAAAGAGACAGCAGGCTCTGGCGAAGCTGGATGCCGAGGGTTCCACATTCTGGTCGGCTGACTTCCCGGAGGAGGTACGCACCCGGATC
>CAJAKT010000325.1 GCA_903940375.1 uncultured bacterium
CTGCGCAGAACGTCCGTGTCATCGATGGCTCACACCTCTCGGCGGTGACGCCGACCGGCAAGCTCGGCTGGAACACGGTCACCGTCACCAATCCCGGGATCGATTCATCTGATCTCCCCGACGGTTTCGACTTCGAATGGATTTCGCAGCAGCCAGTTCGCGCACTGTCGTTGCCGAAGACGCTGACAGCCGATTCCTGGACGACGCTCGTGCGTCTACCCATCGTCACCAACGCGGGGGAGCGGGTGAAGGCATCGGTGACGTGCGTCCCCGCACGGTCCTGCGAGGTCCGCACTCGGGATCAGCATCTACAGGTGAAAGCCGGCGGTGCGAAACACGTCCAAGTGCACCTCAGCGCCCCTGCTCAGCACAAGAACGGGTACGGAGCCTTCCGGCTCGAGGAGACCTACGACGCAAAGCAGATTCGGAGAGCGTCATGACGCGCATGTCGGTGGCCACGCCCGGGGTTGTCGCAGCCCTAGGTTTCGCACTGCTGATTCCGGCGCAGGCGCCTGCGGCATCGGCGGCGGACAACCTGACCGCGGGGATCGCGGCATCCGGTGCGGCACAGATCGCCCCACCGAGCCTGGCCGAGTCTCGCCTGCGCAGGCAGGGTGACGGCATGGTCGTCGATGTCGCTGCGCGTATCGATGCTCGCGTTGTCGATGGTCCAGGGCGAGACGTGGCACAGGTTCAGGTGGCCGTGGTCTCCCCGCGCACGGGCGCGCTCGTCGTTGGACCGCGGCAGAGTCCCTCGGTGACCGGATCGGCATTGACGACGACGGTCGCATTGACCACCGAACAGACCAGACTCCTCGCTGTGTGGGGTAAGACGCTCGGCTGGGCGGCCGCCGCGAATGCGGTGACGGTGGGCATCCGGCACGAGGCGGATATCGATGCCGCGCATCCGGGAATTGATGCGCAGGCAATCGACGCGCGCATCGCCCACTGGGGCGGAGCAGCGCCGACTCCGCCGGTCGAGATGCGGGGCACGGGTCGTCCGGTGACCTACGTGAACGCCACGCCGAATCCACTGGTGCTCCTGGGCGGGCCGGTGAACTGCATGTACGACGTCAACTACCCGCTGGAGACGGGGAGCAACGACAAGTCCGACTTCCTGGCTCAGGTGAACGGCGCCGTGCTGCCGCCGGGGGTCACTCTCACGACGGCCTCCTCCAACTCCGGCAACACTGGTGACAGCAAGTACGCGACGACCTCCACGGCGGTCTTTGCCGCCTACTCAGCCGCCATGACGAGCACGTACCAGTGGTTCTCCGGCACGAGCGCCAAGTCCTCATTGCCGAAACTGCCCTCGAAGGCGTCGCTGCCACCGGGGGTCACCGGCACGCAGGCGCAGTTGATCCAGTCCCTCATCGCCCAGACGACGCAGGACTCGCTCAGTGCAGGCGGAACATTCGACTACATCTACGACAGCGCATCGTTGGCCGTCGGTGGCGCTGTCGCCTGGGCTGGTGCCGCCGGGGCATTCGACCTGCCGGGAATCGACCAGGTGCTGGCGATCATCGGGGTGCTCATCGATGACCTGACGAACAGCTGCAGCGACGTCAAGGGCGCGTTCCTGGCAGGCGCCACCGACGCGACCCATCCGTGGCGGCAGTTCACGGGGCTGTACGCCTGGAACAGCGGAGCCCCGTTCCTGCTGACGAGCAGCAGCAAGGTGCAGTACCGCCCTTACGCGAACGGCATGGTCGTCAATGTCTTTGCGACTCCGCTGCCCATCATCCCCGACCTGAGTTCGGTGGCTGCCGATCAACTGGACCTGAATGTCCTGCCGGTGTCCGACAAATCCCTGCCTGCGGTTACCTTCACGTTCACGGAGCCGGACTTCAATGCTGACTATCCGGCCGACATCTCGCTCAGTGGCAGAACAGTGACCTGCGCCCTCGATGGCAGGGATGCGTCGAGTCAGACGCAGGCGATGAACGCCGTCACTGCCAATGGCACCTCATGGTTCCTGACGGCATTCCCCACACCCGTCTGGCAGAAGCTCAACAACTCCGCAATAGGTACCCAGGTGATGCCGAGTTCGCCTGCCGGTGCCAATGCCTATGCCGATGGCATGGGCTACGCGGC
>CAJAKT010000326.1 GCA_903940375.1 uncultured bacterium
GGTGTCGAGCGTGACGATGGAGTCCGGTTCGGCGAAGAGAACTCCGGGGGCATTCGTCAGCTCGTCGGCGATGGCCTGCGCGGTGACCTCGTCGACGGCCTGGCCCAGGGTCACCGTGCGCATGCCCAGACCGATCGGGTCCCCGGTCTGCAGGTCGGCGGACATGACGGCGGCGTCACCGGTGGCGATGCCGGGGCCTTCGGAAGGGGTGACACCCGGCTCGTAGGTGACGATCAGCTGGGTGACGAGGTCCGCGGCCGCGGGCGCGGCCACAGCCGACGGGGGAGCGACTGCGACGGAGGTTGCGACCACGGTGGCGCCAACGATGGCGACCAGCGCGTGGGTGAGCCGCACGCGTCCGCGGGGGACGCTTGCGTTCCGGTGTGAGGGCCGACCGGTCACGGGGTTCCGTCCGCTGGGTGTCGAGATTGCATCACCTTCAGGGTAACAAGTGATGTCCGCCCCGAGAGGGCTGAGCATCTCCCTCAAGCGACGCTCACGGTCGAGGCGGCCACCCATGAGCCATGGGAGGCCGCCTCGACGTGTTCGCCTATCCGTTCCAGATCAGGCCGCTCTTCGATCTCGCTGCCTGCGGTCTGCGATTCGCCGGCCGGACTGGCGACGGTTGTTGATCCCTACTTCCCTGACCAACCTGAATTGCAGCAGGCAGTGAACGCTGCATAGGAAGATCTCATCAAGCTCGTAGAGATCGTGAAGCACAGGTTCGGCCTCACATTGTGGGCATGCATCGGGCAGTTTCTCCATCATTTTCTCCCCCATCAGATGTCCATCCTCAGCTAACTCGCGACGACCTTCACGAACGACCGGTAGCCGTTCGGGCCGGTGATCTCAACCGGGTAGGTGCCTGCCTTGGCGACCAGGAACGGCGGCAGCGTGGCGATGCCCTTCTTGGTGGTGCGCACCTTGCCGATGACGACCCACGAGCCGTCGATCTTCACGCGCACCGTCACCATCGTGCTCTTCGGCAACCCGGTCGCCTTGACCTTGACCACCTGACCGGCCTGTGCCGGGACGGAAGGAGCCGCCCCGATCCGCTTGGTCGGCGAGACGGACGCTGGCGTCGTCGCCACCGTCGCTGGGGCGACAGCCGCTACGGTGCTGGCTCCCGGTGTGGGCGCCTGGTAGAGGAAGCCGGCCTTCGTGTTGCCCACCGGCAACGTCACGATCACGTCCTGCCAGCCGGCAGTGCCGGGAGGCGTGACGATCTCGAGGGTTGCTGCATCGATGTACTTGAAGGACTGCACCGGCTGTCCGCCGACGGTCGCACCGGTCGCACCCCAGAAGCCGTAGCCCAGGATGAGAGCGGTGGTTCCGCCCGCCGTGGACCCGACCGCGGGACGGAGTTCGAGGACGGCTGCGGTAGAGCCGCCGCCACCCCCACCGGCCGCCGCTGAGCTCGACGAGCTGCTGGAACCGCCACTGGCACCGCCGGACGATCCGCCGCCGGGAGCGGGCGGAACGACGGGCGCACCCACGAGACTCGCAGGCGTCTTGTCGCCGTCGGCGAACCTCAGCAGCTCGACGTTACGGACCAGGTCCGTGCCGTCCGGACCGGAGACCGTGAACTGGACGCCAGAGCCGGTGACGGTGTACGCCGA
>CAJAKT010000327.1 GCA_903940375.1 uncultured bacterium
CCCGGCTCGTCGCGATGCAGGCATCTGCGACGAACCTCGGCGAGACCATCGGTGGGGTCGCGTCCTTCATTCTCATGGCCTTCGAGGTCGTCCGCGTCAACATCATCGTCCTGGTCAACGAGACGCTGAACTACATCGACCTCATGTCCCGGGCGGGCATCAACCTGGCCGACGCACTTGGCGCGATCTCCGACGAGGAAGCCGACCTGCAACG
This sequence comes from uncultured bacterium, assembly GCA_903940375.1. Taxonomy (GTDB): domain Bacteria; phylum Actinomycetota; class Actinomycetes; order S36-B12; family S36-B12; genus UBA10649. Next base: position 215 of record CAJAKT010000327.1, read on the forward strand.
GCAGGCACTCGACGCAGCCTTCGCCGCACGCGAGCAGGCGAAGTACACCGACATCCTCAGTGGCTCGACCGGGCAGGCCGCCGATGCGGCCGCCGCTCTCGCCGGAGCCACCGTCCCCCTGACCGCCGACCAGCAGGCCCTGGCGGACCAGGCCGAGGAGACCGCTGCGCAGATGGACGCTGCTACGGCGGCGATCCAGAAGTACCTCGGGGCGATCTCGCTGTCTCAGTCCGTCGCGGACTTCGACAAGATGATGGCCGCTCTCGGCGTCACCCTGGACGGCAACAAGCGCTCCTTCAAGGGGCACTCGGACGCGGCAATGGAGAACGCCAACACCCTGCGCAAGGCGCTCGCCGACGACGCCAACAACGCCCTCGCGTGGAAGGACCAGGTCGGCGCGAGCTCCGACCAGCTCACCGCCCGCATGAAGTCCGGCCGCAAGGCGATCATCGACGACTTCGTCGCGCAGGGCTTCAAGCGCAAGGACATCGTCGCGTTCCTCGGCGCGGAAGGCATCTGGACCGGCCCGATGAAGGACGCCCTCGATGCGGCCGAGCGGGCCGGGCTGGCGAAGGCTTACGCAGCGGGCAAGGCTGTGGGCGCAGACCTGTCCCGCGGCTTGGCTGCCGGCGTGCTCGCCTCCTCCCCGAAGGTCCAGGCGATGACGCGGCAACTGATCCGCGAGGCCGAGGCCGCCGCCCGCGCCGAAGCCAAGTCGAACTCGCCGTCCAAGGTGTTCCAGCGGATCGGCGACGACCTCGTCGGCGGCCTCATCATCGGCATGGGCTCCAAGAAGGACAAGGTCGCCGCAGCCGCCACCGAGATGATGCAGGGCATCGCGGCGAAGGCCGGCGAGATGGTCAGCGAGTGGGACACGAACCTGTCCACGCTGAAGGGGAACCTGGACTCGGCCACCTCGGCCGTGACCAGTTGGGCTACCAGCACCTCGAGCTCGCTGGCGAGCGCGTTCGACATCTCCGGGGTGTTCGCGTCCTCACTGGACGAGAACGGGCAGGTTGTCGTCTCCAAGTGGCAGGCCGGCGTGGACGCCGCGTTCGCCCAGTTCCAGTGGTACACGAACGTGCTGGGAGCCATCAAGGCCTCCGGTGGGTCCGACGCGCTGATCTCCTACCTGATGAGCCAGGGCATCGTGCAGGGCGGCGCGCAGGGCCAGGGCATGATCGACAACGGGCTCATCCCCTACTTCAACTCCAAGCTCGCCGCCGTCCAGGCCATCGCCACGACGACGGCAGACGCGATGGTCCCGGCGTTCATGTCGGCCGGAGTCGCGCAGGCCCAGGCCAACTACGAGGGCTTCAAGGCCAACTACGGGGAGGGAGGCCCCGCCCGGGCCGCGCTGGAGAACCTCATGGACCGGCTCGCCCGTTCCCTGGACCGCACGTCCACCATCACCGTCAAGACGGTCTACGAGGCTGCCGGCATAGCGGGCAAGCGGGCGCTGGGTGGCCCGGTGTCCGCGGCGATGGCCTACGTCGTCGGGGAGCGCGGCCCCGAGGTGTTCGTCCCGTCGGGCGCGGGCAACATCATCCCCAACGGCGACCTGCCGACGGCGGGAGGCACCTTCTCCTCCGCAGCAGCGCGCAGCGGCGGAACCACCTACGCCATCACCGTGCAGGCAGGCGTCGGCGATCCCCGCGCCATCGGGCAGCAGGTCGTGGAGTACATCAGGAAGTTCGAGAGCGCCAACGGCAACGTCTTCGCGGCGGCGTGATGAAGGTCGAGATCGGCTTCGACCTGTCCGCCGGCGGCACCGGGGCGTGGTTCACCCTGGACGACCCCGTCAAGGGCGAGCTCGACAATGCCACCTACAAGCTGTCCGGCGAGGTGCTGGTCGACGTCACCGACCGGGTCCGCGACGTCTCCGTCAAGAGGGGCCGCAGCCGGACGCTGGAGAAGTTCACCGCCGGCGTCGCCAGCGTCGTCATGGACAACCGGGACCGGGCGCTGGACCCGTTGAACACGGCCGGGCCGTACTACACGTCCATCGTGCCCCGCAAGATGGTCCGCGTCTCCCGCGACGGCGCGGAACTGTTCACCGGCAACATCGAGGACTACTCCTGGGGCTACTCCCTGGGCGGGGACGCAACGGCGCAGGCCAACGCGGTCGACGGGTTCGCCCTCATCGCCCAGTCGGTGCTGCCCGCCGGGACGGCGACCGCCGAGCTCTCCGGTGCCCGCGTCTCCGCGGTGCTGGACACCCTGGGCTGGCCGGCTGCGACCAGCGCCATCTCCACCGGCCAGGCCACCCTGGACGCGGACACGGTCGAGGACAACGTCAACGCCCTGTCCTACCTGGGGCAGGTCGAGCTGAGCGAGCCGGGCGCGTTCTTCGTGTCGAAGGCCGGGGCGATGACGTTCCGCGACCGCGCCGACCTGGAGAACTTCACCACCGGCGGCCTGACCTTCGGCCCGACCGGGGTCCCCTTCATCGACTACTCCCCGGCGAGCGTGACCGAGGAGATGCTGAACTCCGTCGCGGTCACCTGGTACGGCGGGACCGTCGTCGCCGGGACAGCGGTCGCCTTTGACGCCGCCTCCCAGCTCGCCTACGGGGTGTTCGACAAGCAGGTCAACACCCTGCTCGCCAGCGAGGTGGATGCGCAGTCCCTGGCGGACTACCTCATCGCCCAGTACAAGGACCCCACCTACCGCATCGACACGATCACCGTGGTCCTGGACGGCTGCACGTCCGCGCAGGTCGCGCAGGTCCTGGACCTCGAGCTCGGCGACGCGGTCCTGGTCGAGTGGACCCCGAACGGCATCGGTGACCCGATCTCCCAGTACGTCACCATCGACGCCATCGAGCATCGGGCGAGTCCGGCCCGTCACGACGTGACGTTCACCCTGTCGCAAACGTCGGCCGCGTTCATCCTCGACGACGTCCACTTCGGCATCCTCGACACGTCCACGCTCGGCTTCTAGAAAGGGAACTCATGGCTATCAAAACCTCCTGGGCCGCCGGGGATGTGCTCGCCGCCGCCGACCTCACTGACACTTTCGCGGCCAAGTTGGGAACTCTGACGGTCAACGCGCAGACAGGCACGACCTACACGCTGACGACGACGGACCCGCAGAAGGTCGTCACGATGACGAACGCAGCAGC
>CAJAKT010000328.1 GCA_903940375.1 uncultured bacterium
ACTTCGCGATTCCCACGGACACCCCCACCACCACAACGCTCTCCGAACTCAACGAAGGTGAAGTCGCGACGGTCGACATCCCGTCATTGCGATCGTGGATCGACGATGGTGCACCTGCCTGAACGGGCGTGCCCGCACACGTCCAGCGTCGCTCGTCGGTGTCGTCGCGTCGGCAGCCCGCCGCACGCGGGTGGACGTGGGACGAGCGTGCGCGACACTATTACCCATACACGCGCAGCCTGAACCGTCTGTCGCACAGGCCAGACCGCAGCCGTTTACGAGGAGATTTCATGGCAGCCAGGAAGAAGTCCCCCGCAGGCACCACGACCGACGCTGTCCCCGTCGTCGCGACCCCGAGTGAGATCTGGAAGTCCGAGCCCGACGATCACGACTACCCGGCGGCCCAGTCCTACCTGTCCCTACTGACCACCGCCGCCAACGCCAAGCACATCGCACAGCAGTTGAAGAAGTCGCCGATCGAGCTCCACCCGGCCAAGGACGTTCTTCGCGCGGCCGAACTGCCTCTCCTGCCCGAAAGCGACCCGTCGGTCGCACGGGACCTGGCGAAGGTCAAGGCCGGTGACCGGCTGTCACCGGTGCTGGTCGTTCGCGGAGACGCCGTCACGGGTATTCGCGCGGTGATCGCCGACGGTTACCACCGCGTCTGCGCGAGCTACAACCTGAGCGAGAACGAGCAGATCCCGTGCCGGCTCATCGACTACCCCGGCACCTCGGGCAAGAAGTAGTCGACCGTGGCCGACGATGGCATCGCGGGCGTGCTGCGCAGTTGGGATGCCGAGTTCGAGCAGCGAGTAACCGACTTCAACGATCCCAAGCAGGAGTGGCGGCGCCTGCTGTCCGAAGCAGTGGGCACGTTCTTCCTGGTCCTCGTCGCCGCCGGCGCACCCATGGTCGGTGCGAAGTACCCGGACACCATCACCTTGGCGGCTGCTGTCGTCGCACCAGCCCTCATGGTGATGGCGATCATCATGTTCATGGGCAAGGTGGGTGGCGCCCACCTCAATCCAGGCGTGAGCATCGCCTTCGCGCTGCGCGGGGATTTCCCCTGGCGGCGCGTGCCCGGATACATCATCGTGCAGTTCGCGGCGGCCATCGCTGCGGCTGCCGTGCTGACTTGGCTTGTCGAAGTGAGCGCATCGATCGGCGGCAGCTACCCCGGTGCGTCCACCAGCGACATCGCCGCGTTCGCAACCGAGGCAATACTCACCTTCGGACTGGTCAGCGTGATCCTTGGCACGGCATCCGGTGCGCAGAACATCGGCATGGTCGCTGCCATCGGCGTGGGTGGCTACATCGCACTCGCCGGACTCTGGGCTGCACCACTGTCGGGCGCCTCGATGAATGCCGCGCGCTCCTTCGGCCCGAACCTCGTCGGTGGTGACCTGAACGCGATCTGGGTCTACCTCACCGGCCCGCTGCTCGGCGCCATCGTCGCCGTCGGACTTGCCTATCTGCTGCGCGGCTCCGGTGGTGGGCGCAGCGGCTCGAAGGCTGCTCAAGGTCAGCTCGATCCCATGGTCGATCGCCCAGGCGAGTCCTAGACGAGCGGAGTGAGCGCCGGCGGCGGCTGACGTCTGCCGACGCGTTCCGCCCCGATCCCGGCGATCACCACGAGTACAACGCCGACGAGCTGCGGTGCCTGGGGGATCTGCGACAGGAGCAGCGCGCCCCACGCCGTGGCAACAGCCGGCTCCAACGCCATGAGGGTGCCGAATGCCGCGGTGGTCAGCCGACGCAGGGCCAGCAGTTCGAGGATGAACGGGATAACGGGCAGCAGGATCGCCAGGCCGATCGCCTGGACGATGACGCTGATCGTGATGTGACCCCACGCCTGCGGAAGGCCGACCACGGTCGTTGCGATAGCTGCGACGGGGATCGTGATCGCGAGGCCCTCGAGGCCGTCGAACCGATCGCCCATTGTCTGGGTCAGCAGGATGTAGCTCGCCCAGCAGACGGCGGCGATCGCAGCGAAGAGGATGCCGAGGGCGTCGATGGACCCCGTCCACGGCTCGGTCAGGAGCAGCACTCCGGCGAGAGCCATGGCGGGCCAGACGAGATTGCGCCTCGAATGCGATCGGAAGACCGCAACGCCCAGCGGACCGAGGAACTCGATCGCGACGACCGTGCCGAGCGGGATTCGCTCCAGGGCGAAAAGGAAGGCCACGGTCATCACGCCGGTGATCACGCCCAGCACGAGCGGAACGCGTAGCTCGCGAAGCGTGTAGTTGCGCAGACGTGGACGGACGATCGCAAGGAAGATCAGCCCGCCAGCGGTGAGTCGCAGCCAGGCGGTGCCACCCGCCCCTACGTCGTCGAAGAGGTGGGTGGAGAGCGCAGCTCCGAGTTGGACGGTGATGATCGCCACGACAGCAAGCGACCAGGCCGGCACTCGATTCGTCACCGCGACCGGACGTCCGTAGTCAAGGCATCCTCATTAGTTGATGACGAACGTGCCGGCCTTGTCGACCTTCAGGACGTATACCGGCACCTTGGTGCGGTTTCCGGTCTTCGCGTTGATGGTGATCGAGCCGGTCTGTCCTGCGAAGTTCTTGGTCTTGAGCAGGGCCTTCAGCACCGGGCTGCTCTTCTCCGAGCCAGCCTTCGTCATCGCAGCGAACAGCACGTTGGCTGAGTCATAGGTGAACGTGCCCCACACACCCGGTGTGGCGTTGAACTTCGCGCGGTATGCCTTCACGTACGAGGACGCATCGGGCAGCTGCGCTGCCTCCGGGACACCGCTGAAGACGCAGCGCTGCGAGGCAGGGATCCCGGCAGCCGACACGAATGCCGGATCAACATTGGCCAGGCCCATGAAGCAGCTCGACGTGGTGTTTGCCGCCGTGATGGCCGTGGCGATCTTGCTGCCCTCGGGGTAGTACGTGCTCACGTAGATGATGTCAGGTGACAGCGCGAGCGCCTGGGCGACCTGCGAGGTGTAGCTCGCGAGTCCCTCGGTGATCGGGATGCTGGCAACCGGGACACCGTCGCCGCACACCATCGCCTTGCCGACGCGGTCGGCCATGCCCTGCGTGTAAGCAGACGGGTCGACGAGCATGACGACCTTGGGACAGCCGCTCGACTGAGACATGTAGTTGATCTCGACGGGAGAGATCTGACTGTTCTTGGGCTGCACAGTGACGCCCTCGCCAGTTGTGTCGTCTGTGGACGTCATCTGAACCGGCGTGATGCCGTTCGCAAGGTAGTAAGGCAGGTTGACGAGGCCGACCGACGAGTTGTACGGCCCGATCACCGCGACGGCGCCGCGCGCCTTGACCTTCTGCGCGACGGCAAGGGCGATGTCGGGGTTCGCCTGGTCGTCTGCCTTGATCAACTTGACCTTTCGGCCGAGCACACCTCCCTTGGCATTGACCTGATCGACGGCGAGCTTGGCTCCGCGGTACATGTCGATGCCGTTTGATGCCTGCGAGCCCGTCAGCGGGGCCTCGAGCGCGATGATGATCGGTGAAGGCGCGGCAGAGGCAACCGGAGCCGCAGCGAGTCCCGCTGCGGTGCCGGAGACGACGAGGACCGCCAGGGCTGCAACAGATACGGAACGGGAACTCATGCGGAAGGTCATGCCGGAACCCTAGGGGTCGCCCGTCGAATCCACGCCCTCGGGGCGCTCGACGCGACAGCTCAGGAACCCCCGCTACCGCGGCCGGCCGCACTAGCCCTCCTAGGCCGCTACGACAGCAGGATCGGGTCGCCTCCCACCGAGATGGTGCCCGCCACTGGCGTCGTCGCACCCTGGAAGGCAGTGGCCTGCGTGAACCCGGCCGGAACCTTCAGGGATCCGGGCGAGGCATCATCGGTGTAGGCGATGGAGAACGGCACGCCACTGCGATCGAAGTTGCACAGCACGACGGCCGCTTCGGATGAGCAGCCGCTGAATCGCGCACCCTCGACCCAGCCGCGCAACGCGATGTACGCACGGGTTGAGGGATAGCTGTTCCACATCTGGATGCCCAGGAGCCGGTACTCCGGTGTCCATGCGTACCAGTAGCTGCGGGCGATCCCGTAGCGAAGCGAGTCGAGGTACGTGCGCGAGACATAGCCGGGGATCTCGGCATCCGGAATGACGCGCGCAAGCTGACCGCTGCCGGGATTGGTGATCCCGTAGTTGATCTCCGTCTCCCAGATCGGCTTTGCCGGGGCATTGGCAATGCGCAGGGCTGTCTTCATCATGCCCAGCAGATATGACCTGTCCTTGGTCGTGCCCGAAGCCATCGGATACAGATGCACCGAGAAGGCGTCGACGGGCCATTTCAGATTGCCAAGGGCGGTGAGGTACTCGGGGTAGAACTCGGTGAACCCCTTGACCCAGCGTGACCCGGTCGATGCGGCAACGACAACAGCACCCGGCTGCGCCGCCTTGATGACGGCGTAGGCACGCGCGGTCAGGTCAGCGAGCAGCTCCGGCGTGCCACGCCAGAACTCGGAGATGTTCCCCTCATTCCAGATCTGGTACGCGCCGATCCGGCCGCCGTAGCGGGCGAGCACTGCGCGGATGTACTGCTCGAAGTACGCGGGATCCGTCATGGGCATCGACGAGCCAGGGCCGGCGAACTCATTACCCGGGGCGGGACCGACGGCCGCCCACGCCGGTGTTCCACCGAGGACGAGCAGTACTTGCTGTCCGGCTCGTTCCGCCTGCGCGACCTGACGATCGAGGGCCTCCCAGGTGTAGACGCCGCGCGCCTTCTCGATCTGGTTCCACGACGTCGAGGTGTCCCACAGTCGCACCGTGCCGGCACCCTCAGGTGCTCCCTGAACCGGGTGGTTACCGAAGAGGGTTCCTTCGACGATGATCCCCGCATCAGGTATATCGGCGTCGTCGGGAACGGTCGGTCGGTACGGGTTGACGATGCGCAGGGACGCCATCCGCTCTACGGGCCTGAGCCCCTTGCCCGTCACGCGCACTCGCAGATAGAGCCGGCCAAGGGTTTCACTCGTGGTCATCGTGAAGCTCTTGTTGCCCGCTCCCTTGACGGCCCACGTCGACACCGTCGTCCAGGCGACCTTGTCCCAGGAGGTGCTCAGGACAGCGGTGCGCCGAACGGTCGGACTAGCGTTGGCCACCGCAACCGTCAACGGGAAACTGCTGTAACCCGGTGCCTCCACCGGAACCGTCAGGACGATCGGGGGCGTGCGTGTCGGCGCTGCCGATGCGGGCTGGCCCGCCGACAGGTAGACGAGCACACCGACGCACGCGAGTGCAGCCGCTATCCGACGCGACCGGACACTCCCCTGCCTCGTCCGGCCGCCCAAGGTGTTCTACGCCTCCGAATAGACGGCGGACGGGTCGTAGCCGTAGAAGGCGGTGCGGGCGGCGCGGCGAGTCTGCGCGTCCTCCTCCATCTGGCGGGCGAACGTGTCGTCCAGTGTCGGGGAGTCGACCTTCGTCACCGGGTTGCGCTCGAAGATCCACTTCTCCAGTGCCGGGCCCGACTCGAAGGAGTTGATCAGGCAGTAGCGCGGCTTGTCATCGACATGCCAGACGGAGTGCCACATCCGCTCGGAGTCGACCACGAGCTGCGCGCCAGCACGCAGCGGGATGCGGGTCTCGGTGCTCGGGTCGTTGATGTCCTCGCGCAGGACCATGAAGGAGCCCGGGTTGTCGGTCAGCTGCATGAACTGCCGGATGACCCAGCCTTCGCCCTCAGGATTGCGGCGGTTGTTGTCATCAAGGTGCGAGTTGTAGAGGGAATCGGAGTACGAGTTCGGCTGAAGCTCGATGATGCGGCAGCGGCCGACGCGGGCGTCGACCTCCTTCACGCGCTGCACCAGCGTTGGAGCCTTCGCGACCTGCGAGTCGATCCAGATGCCGTCCTTGTCCTCGCGCGGAGGGTCGCTGTGCCAGAAGGCATTGCAGCCGATCTCGCCCTGTGCGCTCGCCAGCGGCGCGAATCGCGTGTCTCCGGATGACTTCCAGTCGACGTAGTCCAGGCTCATCCACTCCGACGGGTCGACCACACCGCCATAGGAGTCGAGTACGGCGTAGCCAGTCTCCTCAAGGATGGACATGCGGTAGTGCGACACAGTGCCTCCTGCACTCGGAATTCCTCCCATTGTCATCCCGCTGGATCAGGGCCTTGCGCGTCGAACGGCCCGTGTCCCTAGGGACCTTGGTCCCGTCACCGCGCGCCCTGCTTCGGAGCTCGCTACACGCGAGCCGCAATCGCCTCCGCCAGTCGGGCCGGCGCCCCATCGTTGTGCGACAGGAACAGTGACGGTTCGGCGAGCTCAAGCTCGAGGAGCTGGGGCATCCCATCCGGTCCCGGGATGAGGTCGACGCGGGCGTAGAGCACGTTCTCGAATCCGCCGGGGATGCACGCCACGATGCGGCGGGCCGCCTCGAGCTCGGCGGACGTCGGATCGCGCGGGTCGATCTGCTCCTGCACGAACAGGCCCTCGACCCGCTCACCCTCCACCCCGCGGGCCAGCAGCGGACCCTTGCGGATCGCATGCGAGAACTGACCGCCGAGGAACAGCACCGCGGTCTCGCCGATCGTGTCGACGGCTTCGAGGTACGGCTGGATCATCACCGTTCGGCCCGCGTCGAGGAGCCCGCGCACGTGCGCCCGCGCATCGTCGAGCGACGCATCTGATGCGTAGCGCATGGTGTCGCGCGACCCCGCAGACACGGCCGGCTTCACAACGAAGTCGGCGTAACCCACTGCCGGGGTCCAGCCCATCGGATCGTCACCCGGCTCCAGGAAGAGCGTGGGCACGACCGGCATGCCCTGCTCCGCAAGAGTGCGCAGGTACCGCTTATCGGTATTCCACTCCATGACGGCTGCGGGATTCAGCAGCAGCGTGACTGCCTCGACAGCACTGATCCAGGTGATGAACGCCGGGCGGTCCTGCGAGTAGTCCCATGTTTCGCGTACGACGACGGCATCGAACGCAGACCAGTCAATCGTCTCGTCCGTCCACACCGCAGGCACAGCCGTGATGCCGAGCTCGGCGAGCGCCGGAATCAGGAGGCGATCCTCGTCGTCGAGCAACGGGAACTCGCGGCAGGTGGCAAGTGCGACGGACGGCACGGTGGACTCCTTCAGCATGTGCGGCCACACTGCTTTCCATGGCCGCCCGCAAGTATGCCCCGCCCCGATCCTGGGTTGCCGATGGCGGTGAGTGGCCGGACGGCCCGCTCACCCCGGATGCACCGCCGTATGCCGTCGTCACGGCCGCCGTCGTGCGTGGGTATCGGCAGGCAGCCGGTTCGCGCAGCCTGCGGTCCGTTGCCGGACCAGCCGGCATCGATCCCACCAGCCTCGGCCGGATGCTGTCGGGCGAGACGGTGCCCGATGTGCACACCGTCGCCGTCCTCGAGGACGCCCTCGACGCGGCACTATGGCCGGAATACCCGCGAGGCTAGGCGCCAGCGCCTAGCCTCGCGGCAATCCGGCTGCGACTACTCCGTGATGGTGAGCGTGATGTCGCGGGTCGTGGCGTCCGGGTTGGTCACCGTGATGATCGCGGTGCCGGGCGCGAGAGTCTTGCCACCGGGATTGAAGGTGGCGCCATCCTCTTCCTTGGCCTGAGTCAGCTCCACGAGGTCCGGCTTGTCCGTTGCGACAGTGGTACCCATGAGGTTGTCGGCCGCGATGATGATGTCGAGGTAGTCGCCGACCTTTGCCGTTGCAGCGGTCTGATCCTCGGTGATGATGACGGGCGGCAGCATTTGCGTAGTCCCTGAGTCGGATGCGGCGGCTGATGCGGAGGCTGCGGGCTCACTCGTGGTGGACGAGCAGCCGGCGAGCACGGCAACACCCAGGAGGGTGGCAGCGCTGACAGCGGCGACGGTACGGATGCGGCTCATGATGGGGCTCCTTGATCGGGATCGGCAGACACTGCGGAGATCATGCCCCGCCTGGGACAAGGCTAAACGTCGCTGGCGCCATGGGTTTCATCGAGGCGGGCCAGCTTCTCCACGCGGCCCTGATGACGGCCACCCGCAAAGTCCGTCTCAAGGAAGACGGCCAGTGCCGCGATGGCCGGCGCCGGCTCGGTGAATCGCTCTCCGAAGCAGGCGACGTTCGCATCGTTGTGCTGCCGGGTGATCTCCGCATCCTCCGCATCGCGGATCACCGCGCCGCGGACACCGGGGACCTTGTTCGCGGCCATGCAGATCCCCTGCCCGCTGCCGCACACGGCGACACCACGGTCGACCTCGCCACTGGCTACCGCCTGCCCGACCAGCGCTCCGTAGTGCGGGTAGTCGACGCGGTCCTCGCTGTAGGTGCCGACGTCGGTGACCTCGTGACCGTTCGCGAGGAGCCACCCCTTGAGAGTCTCCTTCAGCAGGTATCCCGCATGATCCGAGCCGATCGCGATCCTCATGTGCCCTCCCCAGCCGTTGCCACGCGCACCATCATCCCGCGCCTTCCGGCGAGGAGTTCGACGGCCTCTGGGCGAGGCACCACGACGCTCGCGCGCGATGCCGGCCGCGGATTGCTTGTCAGACCCGCTGCGAGCAGCGCTGCACCGACCACGGCGGAGTCCGGTGCATCCGTCACCGCAAGGGTCAGTCCCGTCGCATCGGCAAGCAGCTGGCGGAATGCCGGGTCATGCGTTCCGCCACCGACGAGCGGGACGACAGCGGGCATCGGATCACCGGAGTCCTGCACCGCCTCGACACCGAGGGCGACCGCCTGTGCGACTCCCTCCAGGACGCTGCGCAGCATCGCGTCGCGGTCGGTCGACAGGCTCATGCCATGCCATGAACCACGCAGTTCCGGATCCATGAACGGTGTG
>CAJAKT010000329.1 GCA_903940375.1 uncultured bacterium
CCCCGTTCGAGCGCAAGGTCGTGCACGATGTCGTGGCCGACTCAGACCTGGTGAGCGAGTCCGAGGGCGACGAGCCCGCGCGTCGCGTGGTCATCCGGAACGCCTGATCCTCCCGGCGGATCCGATGGTTTCCCGTGAAACAGCCGGAGCCCCGCCTCCCCTGCCGGCCTGGCTGGCCGGCCACGTGGGAGCGTTGTCCGCCTTCACCGAACTACTGGCCGATGTCGGGGTCACCCGTGGCCTGATCGGCCCCCGTGAAGTGCCGCGCCTGTGGGAGCGGCACATCCTCAACTGCGCGGTCGTCGCTGACCCGGCCGAGGGGCTGATCCCGGCCGGTGCCCGGGTTGGCGATGTCGGGTCGGGCGCGGGCCTGCCCGGACTGGTCTGGGCGATCTGCCGGCCAGATCTCCAGGTCGTGATGATCGAGCCACTGCTGCGACGCAGTACCTTCCTGTCCGAGGCCATCGGCGAGCTTGGTCTCACCGAGCGTGCGCAGGTATGGCGCGGGCGCGCGGAGGAGATCAGGTCCCAGGCGGGGTTCACGCCCTTCGACGTGGTCACCGCTCGGGCGGTGGCACCGCTGGATCGGCTCATCGGCTGGACGGTGCCCCTGCTGGCGGTGGGTGGAAGTCTGGTGGCGTTGAAGGGCAGCAGCGCCGAGCAGGAACTGCGGGACGCAGAGGCAGTGGCCCACGCCGCCGGGCTGACCGCGTTGGCGATCCGGGTGGTCGGCGCAGGCATCGTTGATCCCGGCACTACCGTCATCACGGGTGTCCGGCGTGCGGCACAATGACCCCGTGACCACGCCTTCGGAAGCACCGAACGGGGCAGTGCCGGGCCCGCAGCCCGCCGGCCTCGGGTGGCCGTCGTTCGGGCTGGCCGATGTTTCACGGGAAACATCACCTACTGCCAGCCCCGCGGGGCTGGGCTGGCCGACAGCAGTGGACGACCAGGCATGACCCGCATCATCACCGTCGCCAACCAGAAGGGTGGCGTCGGGAAGACGACCAGCACCGTGAACATCGCGGCAGCGATCGCCCAGGCCGGCCATCGGGTGCTTGTCATCGACATGGACCCGCAGGGCAATGCCTCAACGGCACTGGGAGTCACCCACCACGAGGGCACGCCGAGTGTCTACGAGGTCCTGAGCGGTGAACTGACCCTTGCGGATGTGATCCAGGAGTGCCCGGATATCCCTGGGCTCTGGGCGGCACCGGCGACGATCGACCTGGCGGGCGCGGAGATCGAACTGGTGGCCCAGGTGGCCCGGGAGTACCGCCTCCGGCGGGCCATCGACACCCTGCTGAGCGGTCAGAGCTTCGACTACGTCTTCCTCGACTGCCCGCCGAGTCTGGGCCTGCTCACCCTCAACGGCCTGGTGGCGGCCCGTGAGGTCCTGCTGCCGATCCAGTGCGAGTACTACGCCCTGGAGGGGCTGTCGCAGCTCCTGCGCACGGTCGACATGGTGCGCACCCACCTCAACCCCGATCTCGCGGTGAGCGCGATCCTGCTGACCATGTACGACGGCCGAACCCGGCTGGCCTCCCAAGTGGCTGATGAGGTGCGGACTCATTTCGGGGAGCAGGTCCTGGCGACCGTCATCCCACGATCCGTGCGGGTCTCCGAGGCACCGTCTTATGGCCAGACCGTGGTCACCTACGATCCCACCTCCTCGGGCGCCCTGGCCTACCGAGAGGCCGCCGCGCAGGTCGTGGAGATGGCGCGAACCGTGATATCAACAGGGTTATCCACAGACATATAACCATATAAGCGACAATTCACATTAGTTTTCCCCCGAAGGAGCGTCATGGCAGCGGCCCCCAAGCGAGGTCTGGGCAAGGGTCTGGGTGCTCTCATTCCGTCGTCCAGTGCGAGCTCGGCATCCGTCCAGCCCCAGGGGGCTGGCACGGGAGCAGCAACTGCCGAACCGGCCGAGCCGATGGGGGTGACCTACGCCGAGCTGCCGATCGATCAGGTGCTGCCCAACGCACGCCAGCCGCGCACCGTCTTCGATGAGGACGCGCTCGCCGAGCTGGTCTTCTCGATCCGCGAGATCGGGCTCCTGCAGCCGATCGTCGTCCGGCGCAGTGGGCCGGACACGTACGAGCTGATTGCCGGCGAGCGCCGACTGCGTGCCTCCAAGGAGGCCGGCATCACCGCGATCCCGGCGATCATCCGCGACACCGATGACGATGCGATGCTGCGCGATGCCCTGCTGGAGAACCTCCATCGGGCCGACCTCAATCCCCTGGAGGAGGCCGCCGCCTATCAGCAGCTGCTCTCCGACTTCGGCTGCACGCAGGATGAACTGGCTCGGCGCATCGGACGCTCACGCCCGCAGGTGTCGAACACCCTGCGACTGTTGAAGCTCCCTCCGGATGTCCAGCGCCGCGTGGCTGCCGGCGTGCTCAGTGCCGGACATGCCCGCGCGCTGCTCTCACTCGACGACCCTGCGGCGATGGAGGCGCTGGCCGTGCGCATCGTTGCCGAGGGCCTCAGCGTGCGCTCGGTGGAGGAGATCATCATCGTCGGCGACGCTGATGGTCGTCGGCGCAAGTCCTCACCGCGTTCGCGCGTATCGCTGCCACGGGACGCCGATGTCGCTGATGCGGTGACCGAGTTCACCGGCCGCACTGCGGATGCACTCGACACCCGGGTGACCACCGACGGATTCGCGACGCGCACATCCCGCGGCCGGCTCATCATCGACTGTGCGGATATCGATGATCTGCGAAGGGTCGCCGACCTGATCGCGCGCGGCTGACCAGTGGTGCTCGCCGAGGCGCCTAGGAACGCTCGACGGCGACTTCGACGAGTTCGGCAATCAGTGCACCGACGGGAACCTCAGCGGCCGCGAGTGCCTGCGGGAACAGCGACGTCTCGGTCATCCCAGGGGCCACGTTGACCTCAAGGAACCACGGCCGCCCTTCGGCATCGATGATCATGTCGGTGCGCGACCAGTCACGCAGTCCGAGCAGCAGGTGCATGTTCAGGGCCTGCGCCTGGGCGAGAACGGCATGCTCGTCACTCAGCCGTGCGGGGCAGAAGAACTCTGTCGTACCAGCGGTGTACCGAGCGGCGTAGTCGTAGAGCTCACCCGGTGGCACGATCTCTACGACCGACAGAGCCAGCACGTCACCGTCACGGTCGAAGACACCGACGGTGACCTCGACACCGGACACGTACTGCTCCATCATCACGACGTCGCCGTAGGCGAAGGCGCCGACCATTGCGGCGGGCAGATCAGCCGCGCGATGGACGATCGCCGTGCCCAGCGAAGACCCGCCTTTGGTGGGCTTGACCACGAGAGGGAGTCCCAGTCGATCAACAACGGCATCAAGGACTGCCGCCGCGCCGAGTTCGCGGAAGGTCGACTGCGGCATGGCCACGCACGCAGGCGTCAGGACGCCCTCACTCTGCGCCAACTGCTTGGCGATGGGCTTGTCGAATGCGAGGCGACTCGCTGCTGCACTTGACCCGACATACGGAATTCCCAATGACTCCAACACATCTCGGAGCGCGCCATCCTCCCCTGCGGCACCATGAAGGAGCGGAACGATGCAATCAGGCCGATGGTCGCGAAGTCGGTCGAGGAGGGCGCCATCGACATCGTGCTCGTCGATCTCCCAGTCAGGCCGTTCGGTGCGCAGGGACTCAGCGACGCGCCGGCCTGAGCGAAGCGACACATCACGCTCCGCGGACAGGCCACCGGACAGTACGAGCACGTGCATGGGTACTCCTACTCGAGGTGAGGGGCGGGAACGGATGAACCCGTGAAGTCGGCAGGTGCATTGGTCGTGCCGAACGTCTGCACGACGTCCAGCTCACTCTCGATGACGGCCGCCAGCCGGCGCACCCCCTCACGGATGCGATCGGGCTCGGGGTAGCAGTAGGACAGGCGCATGTTCTGCCGGCCCTGGCCATCGACGTAGAACCCGGTGCCCGGGACATAGGCAACGAGATTGGCAACGGCTCGTGGGAGCATCGCCGTGGCATCGAGCCCCTGGGGCAGGGTGAGCCAGGAGTAGAAGCCACCTGCCGGAATCGTCCAGGTCGTGCCCTCGGGCATCATCGCCTGCAGTGACTCGAGGAGGGCATCGCGACGTTCGCGATAGACCTCCCGGAAGGTCTTGATCTGCTCGCGCCACGGCTGGGTGGCGAGGTACTCCGAGATGGTCAACTGGGTGTAGTTGGACGGGCACAGCACTGCAGACTCGTTGGCCAGCACCAACTTCTCACGCACGCCGTGCGGGGCGACCGCCCAGCCGACCCGGAGTCCGGAGGCAATGGTCTTGGAGAAGGAACCCAGGTAGATGACCCCGTCAGGGTCATCGGCGCGGATGGCTCGCGGCGGTTCCCCTTCGAAGCCGAGCAGGCCGTAGGGATCGTCCTCAAGGATGGCGATGCCAGCGCTCTGGGCGATGGCGAGGATCTCGGCGCGACGTGCCGGTCCCTGGGTGACACCGGCGGGATTGTGGAAGCTGGGGATCGTATAGATCAGCTTGACCCGCTTACCAGCGGCCCGCGTGGTCGCAATCGCCTCGGCCAGCGCGCTCGGGACCAGGCCCTCGTCATCCATCGCGACATGGATGACATCGCATTCGTAGGCACGGAAGACGCCCAAGGCGCCGACATACGAAGGCGCCTCGACGAGAACGACATCACCGGGATCGCAGAACACTCGTGTCACGAGGTCGAGGGCCATCTGCGAGCCGGTGGTGACGACGATGTCATCCGGATGAGCGATGACACCGACCTCGCCGATCACGTCGAGAATCTGCTCGCGGAGGGTGACATCGCCCTGTCCCGAGCCGTACTGCAGCGCCTGGGATCCGCGCTCGTAGAGCACGCGGCGCGCGGTCTCGGCCATCATCTCGACCGGAAGGGCCTGGACGTACGGCATGCCGCCGGCGAGGGAGACGACCTCGGGACGTGATGCGACGGCGAAGAGGGCTCGGATCTCCGAGGCGCGCATCGCGTTCGCGCGACTGGCATAGGAGTCCACCCAGGGATCGAGGCGTGAACCGCCCATGCTCACCTCACTGTCCTTGCATCATGGGCACCACGCGTGCCGACGCGCTTAGAGTAGAGGCACGGAGAGGAGCGCGAACATGCGGCGTGCAGTGGGTCTCATCGGGCTGGTCGGCCTAGGAGTACTGATCGGCTTCCTGATCCGACTCGTGCTGCCTCGCCCAGAATCCCGCTAGCGAGGCGCGCAGAAACCCGTGACTGCGGCGGCGAGTCCCTCGGCCACGACATCCTGGAAGGCCGCACTCGTGAGTCGCCGTGCATCACCCTCGTTGGAGAGATAGCCGAGTTCGACGCGCACGGCCGGCATGCGCGTCATCCGCAGCAGGTCCCACGTACGCGGATGCGTCTGGCAGTCCAGCAGATCGGTGCGGGCATTTAGCTCGGCCTGCACACGCTCCGCGAGCAGGCGCCCGCTTGCCGAGTGCGCACCACCACGCGGATCACCGAAGTAGAAGGTCACCAGGCCGTTGGGCCGGCTGCTCGCTACGCGGTCAACGTGCAGGGACAGCACCAGGTCTGCGCCGATGTCGTTGGCGAACTGTGCGCGGGACAGGTCATCCCCATGTGGACTGGCGGGATCACGCTGGGCGGGCCGCGTCAGCAGCACCTGCGTGCCCAGAGCGGCGAGTCGGCCCTCGACCCGCACAGCGATCGCGTGACACAGGTCAGGATCGACGGTGTCGCCCGGGTCAAGCACGATGACCTTGTCGGCGACACCGGTCTGGAGTTCGGTGACCGTGACGTGATCACGAAGTGTCGCTGCATTGCCGCCTGAGATGGTGCGGACGAGTCGGTCGAAGGCCCGGAAGGTCTCCGGACCGCATGTTCCGTCCGCACCGACACCGACGCCCTTCTGGAACTCACGAAGGGCGGCATCTGTCTGAACGCCGAACAGGCCGTCAGCACGACCGGCGGCGAAGCCGAGCTGGTTCAGCCGCCGCTGCAGTTCGGTGACATCGTCGCCGGCCATCAGATGACCGGGCACGTATGACAGCACCCGATCACCCAACTGCCAGCGGGCCTCCTCAAGTCGCCGGAACGTGTGCGGACCGACAATCCCGTCGACGGTGATTCCGCGTTCCTGCTGGAAGGTGCGCACAGCGCGATCGAGCTCGTCGTCGAACAGAGCGGGATCGCTCTCGATGATGTCGTTGCACAGCGCTAGCTGGGCAAGCCGGGCGCGAACCTCAGCGACAGCCGCGCCCTCGTCGCCACGACGAAGTCCGCCTGTCACGGGAGCGCCTGGACTGCCCGGTTACAGGTAGGGCGCGAGGTCAGCGAGCAGGGCTGCCTTCGGCTTCGCGCCGATGATCGTCTTGACGATCTGGCCGCCCTGGTAGACGTTCATCGTGGGGATCGACGTGATGCCGTAGGAAGCGGCCGTCTGCGGGTTCTCGTCGACATTGAGCTTGGCGATCACGATGCCGTCGTTCTCTGCAGCGATCTCCTCGAGGATCGGGGCGACCATCTTGCACGGTCCGCACCACTCGGCCCAGAAGTCGACGATGACGGGCTTGTCGCTCATCAGGACGTCGTCAGCGAAGCTTGCGTCCGTGACCTGCTTGGTTGCTCCCATGGTGCTTCTCCTGGTGTGAGGGATCGTGCGGATGGTGGGTCGACTCGTGGCTGTGCGGTCAGGCTACTCGCTTGCGGCGAGGAACCTTTCCGCGTCGAGGGCCGCGGCGCAGCCTGATCCGGCTGCGGTGATGGCCTGGCGGTAGGTGTGATCGACGAGATCGCCACAGGCGAAGACGCCGGACGCAGAGGTACGGGTTGAGCGGTCCTCGACGAGGACGTAACCCTCGGCGTCAAGGTCGACCTGGCCGGCGAGCAGCTCCGAGCGGGGATCGTGTCCGATCGCGACGAACAGGCCGGTAACAGGAAGCTCGCGCGTCTCGCCTGTCTGCGTGTCACGCAGGACCAGCCCGCTGACCTTGGGGTCACCGAGGATGTCGTCGATGGTGCTGTTCCAGGCGAAGTGCAGCTTCTCGTTGGCGAGGGCCCGCTCCTGCATGATCTTGCTGGCGCGCAGGGCATCGCGGCGGTGGACGAGCGTGACGGAGCGGGCGAAGCGGGTGAGGAAGGTGGCCTCCTCCAGCGCGGAGTCGCCACCGCCGACGACGGCGATGTCCTGATCTCGGAAGAAGAACCCATCGCACGTTGCGCACCACGAGACACCGTGACCGGACAGGCGCTTCTCGTTAGGCAGGCCGAGTTCGCGGTAGGCGGAGCCCATCGCGAGGATGACGGCCTTCGCGGTGTGGGTGTTGCCGGAACCGTCGACCACCGTCTTGATGTCACCGGTGAGGTCGACACTGGTGATGTCGTCGGTGATGAGCTCGGCACCGAACCGCACTGCCTGGGCGCGCATCTGCTCCATGAGCTGCGGGCCCATGATGCCGTCGGTGAAGCCGGGGAAGTTCTCGACCTCGGTGGTGTTCATGAGTGCACCGCCAGCGGTGACGGAGCCCTCGAAGACCAGTGGGTTGAGCTGGGCGCGGGCGGCGTAGACGGCGGCGGTGTAGCCAGCCGGGCCGGAGCCGATGATGATCACATTGCGCTCGCTCACGCGGAGCCCCTTTGCAGTGTCGGTGCTTTATACCTGTGGGGGTATATCTCCCCCTTCGGAACGATCCTACGGGCCCCGGCATTCCCGAGCCCAGTCGCAGCGGTTCCGGGACCTAAGGCGCGAGCGTGAGTTCGACGGCCGCGGTGATGTCGCAGTTCGGATCGACGACCCAG
>CAJAKT010000330.1 GCA_903940375.1 uncultured bacterium
GCGAAGGTGGTCACCTGCGCGACCGCATCGCGCACGCGGGCGGCGACGCCACGGGTGCGGAGATCTCGCGTGCGCTCGTCGCCGCCGTTCGACGCGACCCGGGCATCGAGGTTGTCGAGAACGCCCTCGCCCTCGACCTGCTTCGTGATGCAACGGGCGCTGCGCAGGGCGTGACCCTGCACGTCATGGGTTCCGGCCAGCGCGACGGCATCGGTGCGGCGCTCGCCCCCGCGGTGATCCTCGCAACGGGTGGCTTCGGGCAGGTGTTCGGCCAGACGACCAATCCCTACGTCTCGACGGGCGACGGCGTCGCGCTTGCGCTGCGTGCCGGTGCCGACATCGCCGATATCGAGTTCGTGCAGTTCCATCCGACGGTGATGTGGCTCGGCCCGTTGGCGCAGGGGCAGCAGCCGCTCGTGTCCGAGGCGGTACGCGGCGAGGGTGCCGTCCTGCTGGACGGCAACGGAACGCGATTCATGCTCGACCAGCACCCCCTCGCCGATCTCGCGCCGCGCGACATCGTCGCGAAGGCGATCATGCGACGCATGCGCGATGAGGGCAGCCCGCATGTGTGGCTCGACGGCCGCATGCTCGGTGCCGACACCTGGCTGCAGCGCTTCCCGACCATCCTCGAGTCCTGCCGATCTCGCGGCATCGATCCGGTCACCGATCTCATCCCGGTCGCACCCGCGCAGCATTACGTATCGGGCGGCGTGCGCACCGACCTGTCCGGCCGCGCGAGCATCCCGGGCCTGTACGCCTGTGGCGAGGTCGCCTGCACCGGCGTGCACGGGGCCAACCGGCTGGCGTCCAACTCCCTGCTCGAAGGCCTCGTGTTCGCGCGACGCATCGTCGCGGCGCTGGGTGAGGACGACGTGCGCGTGCGCGAACCGATGCCGCTGCCCAGCAACGACGGCCTTCTTCCGCACGGGGTGCGCCGTCCGCTTCAGCAGGTCATGGACACCGAGGCAGGCGTGCTGCGCAGCGCCGAATCGCTGACCAGAGCCGAGACTGCGCTGCAGGACTTCGGTGCGGCGGACGGTGCATCGCCGTCGACGGAGGACTGGGAGACGT
The DNA here is from genome assembly GCA_903940375.1 of uncultured bacterium. Lineage (GTDB taxonomy): Bacteria > Actinomycetota > Actinomycetes > S36-B12 > S36-B12 > UBA10649. Next base: position 1,075 of record CAJAKT010000330.1, read on the forward strand.
CCAACATCCACCAGATCGCGAGCGTCCTGGTGCGGCACGCTCTCATTCGCACGGAGACGCGCGGATCGCACTGGCGCGAGGACTTTCCGGAGCGCGACGATGAGCGCTGGCGCCTGCGGCTGGTGACGAGCGTCGACGAGGACGGCAACCTGCGCACGATCGAGGAACCGGTGACGGGAGAGACAACATGAGCGACGCAGCCGATCCGACGGCTCGCCGGATCAACGACAGCATCCGCGCGGAGCTGCTCGCCGCGGGGCTCGATCCCGACGACCTGCAGCTGCTCATTCGCCTGGCTGTCGAGGAAGACCTCGACGGCGGTGTCGACGTCACGACCGTGGCCACCGTGCCCGTCGGCCAGCGAGCGACGCTCGACCTCGTCGCGCGTCGACCTGGCATCACGGCGGGTGTGCCGGTTGCCGCAGCCGTGTTCTCGTACGTGTGCGGCGACGCCGCGACGATCCGCGAGGTGACCCCTGACGGCACCCGCGTCGCCGAAGGCACCGTCGTCATCTCGGTCAGCGGACCGACGCACGACCTGCTCCGCGCCGAGCGTCCGGCGCTGAACATGCTTGGCCACCTCAGTGGCATCGCGACGCTCACCGGCGTGTGGGTTGACGCCATCGCGGGCACCGGTGCCGCGATCCGTGACACCCGCAAGACCACGCCCGGCATGCGCCGGCTGGAGAAGTACGCCGTGCGCTGTGGCGGCGGAGTCAACCACCGCATGTCCCTGTCGGACGCTGCTCTGGTGAAGGACAACCACGTGGTCGCGGCCGGCGGCGTTGCTGAGGCCTTCGAAGCCGTGCGTCGCGCGTTCCCCGGAATCGACGTCGAAGTCGAGGTCGACTCGCTGGTCCAGCTCGCGGAGGTCCTCGAGGCCGGTGCGGATCTCGTGCTGCTCGACAACTTCACCGTGGACGACATGCGTGAGGCCGTCCGCCTCACCGCGGGTCGAGCGCGCCTGGAGGCATCGGGCGGCTTGTCCCTGCCGGTGGCCGCCGAGGTCGCTGGCACGGGTGTCGACTACCTTGCCGTCGGAGCCCTCACCCATTCCGCCCCGGTGCTCGACATCGGTGCCGACCTGCGTCAGGAGTCATAGTGCTGCTCGCGATCGATGTCGGCAACACCAACACCGTCCTTGGCATGTACGACGGTGATGCCCTCGTCTCGTCATGGCGCATCAAGACCGACGCCCGCACGACTGCTGACGAGATGGCCTTGACGTACCGCGGCCTGCTCGCCGACCAGGACCCCGTCACCGGCATCGCGCTGTGCAGCACGGTCCCGGCCGTCCTGCGTGAGATGCGCGTGATGCTCGACCGCTACTTCGCTGACGTCGCCACCGTCATCGTCGAGCCGGGCACCAAGACCGGGGTCCCCGTCCTCACCGACAACCCCAAGGAAGTGGGTGCGGATCGCATCGTCAACACGATCGCAGCGCACCACCTGTTCGGCGGCCCGTGCATCGTCGTCGACTTCGGCACCTCGACCAACCTCGACGTCGTCTCGGCCAAGGGCGAGTTCCTGGGCGGCGCCCTCGCACCCGGCATCGAGATCTCCATCGACGCCCTCGCTCAGC